>SKWC01000366.1 GCA_007129145.1 Rubritepida sp. | reverse complement strand
GTCAGCGCCTCGATCTCCAGCCCCGGGATGGTGCGGCCGTACAGCCCGTCATAGGCGGCCTCGAAGCCGGATTTCAGCACCTGGGCGGCATCCGCGCCGAGATCGGCTGAGGGCAGGATCACCGGCACCTCATGCCCCTGCCCGCGGTAGCGCATGAAGGCGGTGCGGACCTCGCTCAGCGCGGCGCGCGGCGCGCCCAGGCGCACCACCGCCTCGGCCTCGGCGCGCATCTCCGCGAAGAGCGCGTTCAGCACGCCAGGATCGAGCGCCTGCAGGTTCATCAGCCGCGTGCGCACCACCTCATAGGCGATGGGCGCGGCGAGGAAGCCATGCGCCGAACCCACGCCCGCGCCCACCGGCACCAGCACCCGGTCCATCCCCAGCTTCTGCGCCATGCGCGCGGCATGCAGCGGTGCCGCGCCGCCGAAGGCGATCATGGTGCGCCCGGCCGTCTCCTTGCCGTTCTCCACCGCATGCACCCGCGCCGCGCTCGCCATGGTCTCGGTGACGATCTCGGTCACGCCGCGCGCCGCCTCGGCCTGGTTCATCCCGAGCGGCCCGGCCACGGTGGCGGCGCAGGCGGCGGCGGCCGCGGCGGGGTCGAGGGTGATGTGGCCGCCGGCGAAGTTGCGCGGATCGAGCCAGCCCAGCAGCAGGTCCGCATCCGTGACCGTGGGCAGGGTGCCGCCGCGGCCGTAGCAGGCCGGCCCCGGGCTCGATCCCGCGCTGTCCGGCCCAACCGTGATGCGGCCCAGCGGGTCCACCCGCGCGATGGAGCCCCCGCCCGCGCCGATCTCGACCATGTCGATCACCGGGATGCGCACCGGGATGCCGCTGCCTTTGACGAAGCGTGCCGCGCGGGCGATCTCGAAATGCCGCGCCTGCTGCGGCTTCATGTCGTCGATCAGCGTGATCTTGGCCGTGGTGCCGCCCATGTCGAAGGCCAGCGCCCGGTCCAGCCCGTTCTCGGCCGCCAGGATCTGCGCCAGGATCGCGCCGCCCGCCGGCCCGCTCTCGACCAGGCGGATGGGGAAGCGCCGCGCCGTATCCACCGTGGTCACCCCGCCCGAGGACATCATCAGCAGCAGCGGCGCGGTGCAGCCCAGCCCCCGCAGCCCCGCCTCCAGGCCGCCCAGGTAGCGCTCCATCAGCGGCAGCACATAGGCGTTGGCGATGGTGGTGGAGGCGCGCTCGTATTCGCGGATCTCCGGGCAGACCTCGCTGGAGATCGCGATGGCCTCGGCGGGGATGAAGCGGGCCAGGATCTCCTGGGCGCGCTGCTCATGCGCGGCGTTCTGGTAGGCGTGCATGAAGCACACCGCCACCGCCTCGATGCCCTGCGCGGCGAGTTGCGCGCCGATCGCCTCGACCGCGGCCTCGTCCATCGGCAGCAGCACGGCGCCGTCGGCGGCCATGCGCTCGGGCACCTCGAAGCGCCAGGGGCGCGGCACCAGCGGCTCCGGCCGCTGCATGTAGAGGTCGTATTGCTCGAAGCGGTGCTCGTAGGCGATCTCGATGGAATCGCGGAACCCGTCGGTGGTCACCAGCGCGGTGCGCGCGCCCTTGCGCTCGATCAGCGCATTGGTCGCCAGCGTGGTGCCGTGGATGACCAGCGAGAGATCGGCGGGCGATATCCCCGCCTCGCGCAGGATGGCGGCCGTGCCCTCCAGCACCGCGCGCTCGGGCGCGTCATGGGTGGTCAGCAGCTTGGCCGAGCGCGTGCCGCCCCCTGTCTCCAGCACCAGATCCGTGAAGGTGCCGCCGATGTCCACGGCCAGGCGCGCGCTCATGCCGGTTGCGTCTCCGTCTGGCCGGCGGGGGCGCCGTAGCCGCCGCCGCCAGGGGTGGCGATGCCGATCACGTCGCCGGGCTTGATGGTGAAGGGGCTGTTCTTGATGTCCACCGCCGTCCCGTTGATGGTGACCACGCCGCAGGCGCCGTCCCCGCCGCCGAACAGCCCGCGCGCCGGGGCGATGGTGCGCTCGGCGTTGAAGCTGATGATGGCCTGGCGCGCATCCAGCAGCAGGTGGTCCTGCACCAGCCCATCGCCGCCGCGCTGCCGCCCCGCGCCGCCCGAACCACGGCGGATGCGCCGGCACAGCACCCGCATCGGCGCCGCCTGCTCGATCACCTCGACCGGCGTGCCCGAGATGTTGGACGGCCAGGAGAGCGCCGTCTGGCCGGGCGAATCCGCCCCCGCGCCCATGCCCCCGTTGAAGAAGGTCTTGAGCGTGAAGCGCGTCCCGTCCGGGCGCTGGCCGCGCATCAGGAAGCTCCAGACCGGGCTGCCGGTGGAGGCGATCACGCGTTCGGGCAGGGGCTGGGCCAGCGCGCGCAGCGCCAGCGCGGGCAGGTAGTGGCCCACCAGGTTGCGGTTGCCGGCCGAGAAGGGCCACTCATGGTTCAGCACCGAGCCCAGCGGCGCCTCCACCCGCATCGCCCGCTGCGAACCCGCGTTGTTCGGGTTCTCCGGGTCCAGCACGCATTTCAGCCCATAGGCGGTGAAGGCGAAGGTGTAGCACCAGGCCACGTTCAGCGAGGTCGAGGTCTGCCCGCTGCTGCCGGCGAAATCCACCAGCACCTCATCCGGCGAGAGGGTGACGCGCGCCTTGAGCCGCACCGGCACGCCGTCGATGCCGTCCGTCTCCTCCTCGGCCTCCCAGCTGCCGTGCGGCACCTTGGCCAGGGTGGCGCGGAGTGCGGCGTCGGTGCGGTCGCAGCTGGCCCGGGCGAAGGCGTCGAGGTCGGGCAGGTCCCAGTCCTCGAGCAGGGTGGCCACGCGCCGGCGCACCAGGTGCAGCCCGGCCAGCTGGCCGTAGAGGTCGCCCAGCACTTCCTCGGGCGCGCGGACGTTGCGCGCCAGCAGGGTCAGGATGGACTGGTCCATCACCCCCGCCCGCGCCAGCTTCATCGGCGGGATCTGGAAGCCTTCCTCATAGATGTCGAGGATGCGCTGCGAGCCGCTGCGCCCGCCGATGTCGGGGGCATGCGCCGTGCTGCAGGCGAAGGCGACCAGCCTTCCGTGGCGGAACACCGGCATGGCCACCGTGATGTCGGCCAGATGCCCGGTGCCCCACCAGGGGTCGTTCATCACCAGTATGTCGCCTTCCGCGATGTCGTCGCCGAAGACGCTGCGGAAATGGCTGACCGAGCGCGGCAGGGTGCCGAAGAAGGAGGGGATGGATTTGTGCCCCTGCGCCAGCAGGGTCCCCTCGGCGTCGGTGATGATGACCGAGAAATCGTCGCTCTCGCGCACCACGGTCGAGAAGGCCGAGCGCACCAGCGCCGCCGAGGCCTCGTCCACCACGCCGATCAGGCGACGCCACAGCACCTCGGTGCGCACCGCGTCGAACTCCCCGCCCGCGCGCGCCTCCTGCGCGAGGGAAAGCCGCGCGATGCCCATGGGCCCGGCCTCGGCCGCGTCGCCCGGCGCCAGAACCAGGGTCGAGCCCGCCTGCGCCACCAGCGCCGGC
>SKWC01000317.1 GCA_007129145.1 Rubritepida sp. | reverse complement strand
GAATGGAGCTGGCGGCGGCCCAGGCCATCCCCGGCGTGCGCCTCATCCTGACGCCCGACGATCCCGAGGTGGCGCGCAGCGGCCAGTTCACCTCCAAGGTCAGCCGCACCGCGCCGGGCGGCGGGCGCAATTTCGTGCCGCCCTACCGCTCGCTCTCGGCCGGGCAGGCCCGCTTCGTGGGCGATGCGGTGGCCGCGGTGGTGGCGGACAGTGTCGCGGCGGCGCGGGACGCGGCCGAGGCGCTGGCGATCGAATGGGAACCCCTGCCGGCGGCGGCCACCATCGAGGCGGCGCTGGCCCCCGATGCGCCGGAGGTCTGGCCCGAGGCGCCGGGCAACATCTGCTTCCTGTTCGAGCAGGGGCCGGGCGATGCGGTCGCGGCCGCGCTGGCCGCCGCGCCGCACCGGGTCAGCCTCTCCTACCCGATCAGCCGCATCACCGCGGCGCCGATGGAGACGCGCGCGGCGCTGGCGCGCTGGGACGCGGCGGATGAGCGCTTCACCCTCATCGCGCCGCTGCAGAACCCGCACTACATCCGCGAGGAATATGCCGCTCGCGTGCTCGGCATCCCGGGCCACCAGCTGCGGGTCATCGCCCCCGATGTGGGCGGCGCCTTCGGCCTCAAGGAATCGCCCTTCCCGGAATACGGCCTCGCGCTGATCGCGGCGCGCCGCACCGGGCAGGAGGTGCTGTGGGTCGCGGACCGCAGCGACGCCTTCGCCGGCGACCACCATGCGCGCGACATGCGCGCCTCGGTCACGCTGGGCTTCGACGAGGCGGGCATCATCCAGGCGCTCTCCTATGAATGCGACGCCAACCTCGGCGCCTATCTGGCATGGAACGGCACCCATGTGCCGACGAACAACCTGGGCGGCCTGTCGGGCGTCTATCGCTTCCGGCTGGTGCATGCGCGCGTGCGCGGGATCTTCACGCACAGCCAGCCGACCTCGCCCTACCGCGGCGCGGGGCGGCCCGAGGCCACCTACGCGATCGAGCGCGCGATTGACCTCGCGGCGCGGCAACTCGGCATGGACCCGGTCGAGATGCGCCGGCGCAACCTCATTCCGCCCTCGGCCATGCCCTGGTCCACCGGCTTCGCCTTCACCTATGATTCCGGCGAGTTCGAGCGGAACATGGACGATGCGCTCGTGCTGGCCGACATGGCCGGGGTGGAGGCGCGGCGGTGCCAGGCGGCGGCACGCGGGCGGCTACTGGGCGTGGGCGTGATCAACGCCATCGAGATCGCCAACGGCCCGATCACCGGCGCGCTGACGGAAAGCGCCGAGGTTAGTTTCGACTCGACCGGCACGGCCGTGGTCACGATGGGCACCCACGGGCAGGGCCAGGGCCATGTGACCACCTTCACCCAGATCGCCGCCGACCTGCTGGCACTGCAGCCCGAGGAGGTGCGGCTGCGCTACGGCGACACCGACCAGATCGAGCACGGCACCGGGACCTTCGGCTCGCGCTCGGTGGTCGCGGGCGGCGCGGCGCTGGCCCGCGCGGCCGAGCAGGTGGTGGCCCGCGGCCGGCGGATCGCCGCGCTGCATTTCGAATGCGCCGAGGCCGATGTGACCTTCGGGCCCGACGGCTTCAGCGTGGCCGGCACCGACCGGCGCATCCCGATGCGCGAGGTCGCGCGCCTGGCCTTCACCCTGCCCGCGGCGAAGCTCGACGGCTTGGGGCTCTCGGCCAAGGCGATCGTGCCGCCCGGGGGACCGAGCTTCCCCAATGGCTGCCATGTCTGCGAGGTCGAGGTGGACCCCGAGACCGGGGAATGGGCGCTGACGCGCTACAGCGTGGTGGATGACGTGGGCCGGGTCATCAACCCGATGCTGGTGAAGGGGCAGATCCATGGCGGCGTGGCGCAGGGCGTGGGGCAGATGCTGGGCGAGGTGATCCGCCACGACGCCGCCGGCCAGCTTCTGACGGGCTCCTTCATGGACTACCCGCTGCCGCGCGCCGCGGACCTGCCGCCCATTGCCTGCAGGAACAACGAGGTGCTGACCGCGCTCAACCCGCTGGGCGCGAAGGGCGCCGGCGAGGCGGGCACGGTGGGCGCGCTGGTGGCCGTGGCCAATGCGCTGGCCGATGCGCTGGCGCCCCTCGGCGTGCGGCAGCTGGACATGCCCGCGACCGCCGAGACGGTGTGGCGCGCCATCCGGGAGGCACGGGCATGAGCCGGCGCATCGCCATCGTGACCGGCGCGCGCGAGGGCATCGGCCGTGCCATCGCCGTGGATCTGGCACGGCATGGCCATGACGTGGCCGTGACCGACCTCGAAGCCGGGGCGCTGGAGGGCACGATGGCGGAACTTGCCGGCACCGGCGCGCGCGGCATGGCCGTGGCGCTCGACCTGCGGCAGCCCGTCTCGATCGAGGCGGCGCTCGATGCGGTGCAGCAGGGGCTCGGCCTGCCCGACCTGCTGGTGAACAACGCGGCCTTCACGCTGAACAAGCCCGCGGTGGAGTTCGGCTGGGAGGAATGGGATGCGGTGATGGGGGTGAACCTGAAGGGCACCTTCTTCATCAGCACCGCCTTTGCGCGGCGCTGCCTCGCGGCCGGGCGGGGCGGCGCGGTGGTGATGATGGCCTCGACGCATGGGCTGACGGGCCTGGCCGGGCGGTCGGTCTATGGGACCTCGAAGGGCGGCATCGTGCAGATGACGCGCATGCTGGCCATCGAATGGGCGGCGGCGGGCATCCGCGTGAATGCCGTGGCGCCGGCCACGGTGCTGACCCCCTCGCGCGCGCAGATGCTGGCCGATCCGCAGCGCCGCGCGGGCATGCTGGCCAGGTTGCCGCAGGGGCGCTTCCCCGAGGTCGGCGAGGTGGCGGCCGCCGTGCGCTACCTGGGCGGGCCGGAGGCCGGCTCGGTCACCGGGCAGATCCTGGCCGTGGATGGGGGGCTGACCGCCGCGTGAGTGGAGGCGTCGCGCGGGGGAGGGGCTGACCCAGCCGCTCCAAGGCCGGTCAACGCCACCATCCCACGCCACGCATGCCGAGCCAGCACGGCACGGGTTCTTGGTTTGTTGCGCTTGCGTCCGGGCTTTTCGGCGACACTGGATACTGTCAGAGCGAAAATGAAATCAAGGTCCAGATCTGATCAAGCGATGTTGTCATTAATAGGTCGTTTACTCGGTGAATGGAGGATGCTTACGTAACACTCGAGACGACTACACGGTATCGTGCTAATTTCTGGGGAAAACCATGTCGAATGATGGACCGCGCCTCACGCGCAGAGGTTTCTTTGAAATCCTGGGGGCCGTGGGCGGCCTTGCCGCGGTTCATCATGGGTTGAGCACATTAGGATTGCTGGGCTCCAGCCCGGCGCAGGCGGCGGTGCTCAACCTGCCGGCCGATCTGGGGCAAGGCCGCCGGGTCGTGGTGCTCGGGGCGGGAATGGCGGGGCTTTGCGCGGCTTATGAGCTGTCGGTCGCCGGGTTCGACGTGACGGTCCTGGAAGCCGCAAGCCGG
>SKWC01000225.1 GCA_007129145.1 Rubritepida sp. | reverse complement strand
CGATCATCCACGCGCGGGATACCGTGCGAGAGCGGAAAATGCGGCCGGATGCGGCGCATCTGGGCCGGGGTGAGCAGGAACGGGACGGACATGGCAGCACCTCCGCCCCGTTCAGAATCACAGCCGCCCGCGTCGCCGCAAGCAGATTAATGGGTCCTGAGCCTAGGACCGTTGTTTTGTAGAACAAGAAATCCGACCGGATGATTCCATAAGGTCGGAGATCGCTGTAGGCCGCTTTCGCTTCGCTTGGCGGCCTGTCGTGGTAACCTGTCCTCGCCGGGACCGATGACAGGAGGCTTCCATGCATCGACGTTCCTTCTTCACGGCCAGCGCAGCGGGGCTGGCGATGACGTCCATGGCAAGGGCGCAAGGCTCCGGCGTCCCAGGCTGGCCCAACCGGCCAGTGCGGATCGTGGTGGGCTTTCCGCCCGGCGGCCTACCCGATGTCTATGCGCGGCTGCTGGCCGACCGCATCGCGCCCATCATCGGCCAGCCGGTGGTCGTCGAAAACCGGGTCGGCGGTGGCGGCACTGTGGCCAATGAACACATGGCCCGGACTGACGACGCCCATAGTTTCCTTTCCACCTCAATCTCGCTGCCGGTCGGTGCAGCGCTGCGGGCTGGACAGATCAACTATGACGTGCTGACCGACCTCGTTCCGGTCACCTTGCTGTCACGGGTCGCGAACGGCCTGTTTGTCCATGCTTCGCTGGGCGTATCCACCATTGAGGAATTCGTCGAACGTGCCCGCGCCCAACCAGGGCGCATCAACATCGGCTCCCCCGGCACAGGCACCTCCGGGCATGTGACGCAGGAGTACTTTAAACTGCGGACCGGGCTCGACATGGTCCATGTTCCCTATCGTGGTGCATCGGTGCTGCTGCCTGACTTCCTGGGTGGGCAGGTGGAAGCGGTCATCGACAACCTGCCGCTCTACATGCCCCATGTGGAGACGGGCCGGCTGCGCCTGCTCGCTGTGACGACGCCACAGCGCTGGCCGACCCTGCCAGACGTGCCGACCGTATCGGAGACCGTCGTGCCAGGCTTCTCGGTGGCCGCGTGGTTCGGGCTGGTCGCGCCAGCCCGCACGCCCGAGCCAGTCCTGGAAGCGATGAACCGCCTGACGGTGCAGGCGCTGAACGACCCCGGGATGGCCGCGCAGATCCGCCAGGGCGGAGCCGAACCGGCGCCGACGAGCCGCGCCGAGTTCGGAGACTTCCTGCGCTCCGAGATGGAGCGCTGGACGGAGGTGGTGCGCGTGTCAGGGGCGCGGCTGGACTGAGGGCTGACGCCCTCAGCAGCCCAGCTTCGTGGCCATGTCCACGAAGTCGGTCGCCACGCAGTCCCAGTTGTCATCGGCGGCCAAGTCTATGGTCTGGCCGGGGCCGTGCTCGGTCGGGCGGGCGACGAAGGCGGTGGACAGCCCCACCGCCCGCGCCGCCCGCAGGTCGCGGTTGTGCGCGGCGACGAGGCAGACCTCCGCGGGCGCCATGCGCAGGACCTCGGCGGTGCGCAGGTAGTGCTCGGGGCGGGGCTTGAAGGCCTGCACCGCCTCCGCGCCCAGGATGGCGTCCCAGGGGATGCCGGCGCGCTTGGCCATCTGCGCCAGCAGCAGGATATTGCCGTTGGACGCGGGGGCCAGGAAATACTTCTTCTTCAGCCGGAACAGGCCGAGCAGCACATCGGGCCAGGGGTCCAGCCGGTGCCAGGCCAGGTTGAGGTCCGCGAGATCGGCCTCGGCCACGCCGGCCGGGTCGATGCCATGGTCGCGCAGCGTGTGCTCCAGGTTCTCCCGGTGCAGCGTGTCCAGCTGGGTGAAGGGGCGGCGGCCGGTGCGGCACTCCTCCATCGCGGGCTGGTAGCGGCGGCGCCAGGCGTCGGCCACCGCGAAGGGGTCGAGGTCGGCGCGGCCATGCGCCACCAGGAAGGGGCGCACCGCGCGCGCCACGCCGCTGCGCCAGTCCACCACCGTGCCGAAGGTGTCGAACACCAGGGCCTTGACCTGTTTCATCCCGCCTACTCCTTCTTGTTGTCCTGCGCCCAGCGCGCCTCGAAATCCCACACCTCGGGGAAGCCCATCAGCTCGGTCATGCGCTTGAAGCCGTAGCTCTCCCCGATGGCGATGCTGTCCCCGGTGGTCCTGAGGTGTCCATAGGCGCGCTCCAGCGCGCCGGCGGCGGCCAGGAAGCCGATGGCGGGGTAGATGGCGATGGCATAGCCGATCTCGGCCAGGGTGGCGGCGGGCAGGATGGGGGTGCGCCCGCCCTCGACCATGTTGGCCAGCAGCGGCTTGTGGATGCTGCGGCCGATCTCGCGCATCTCGGCCTCGCTCTCGGGGCTTTCGACGAAGATGACGTCGGCCCCGGCATCGGCATACATGCGGCCGCGGCGGATCGCCTCCTCCAGCCCCTGGGTGGTGCGCGCGTCGGTGCGCGCCACGATCAGCGTTCCGGCGCTGCGGCGCGCCTCCACCGCCACCTTGATCTTGAGCACCATCTCCTCGGCGGGGATGACGCGGCGGCCCGGGGTGTGGCCGCATTTCTTGGGCGATTCCTGGTCCTCGAGCTGGATGCCCGCGATGCCCGCCGCCTCATAGCCCAGCACGGTGTGGCGCACGTTCAGCAGCCCGCCATAGCCGGTGTCGGCATCCGCGATGATGGGGGTGCGGCAGCCCTGGGCGAAGCGCGACATGCGGCGGACCATGTCGCTGTAGGTGGCGATGCCCGCATCCGGCACGCCGAGGTCCGAGGCGACGGTGCCGAAGCCGGTGGCATAGAGGCAGTCGAAGCCCATGCCATCCGCCACCTTGGCGCTGATCATGTCGAAGATGCCGGGTGCGACGATGAAGCGCTTCGCGGCGAATGCGTCCCGCAGGGAAGGCTGAGCCATGGCGATTCCTCCTGTCTCGTGTTTCCCTATCGCGCGGGGCGCCGCGCCGCGGAAGCCCCGCCGCCCTTGATGCCGGAGACCGCGCCATGCCCGACAGCCTCCCCACCCTGCCATCCCTGACCGCCGTGGAGGCCACGGTGCGGCTGTATCTGGACGGGCTGCATGAGGGCGATGCGGAGAAGATCGCGCGCGCCTTCCACCCCTGCGCGCATCTCTACAGCGCGCGTGAGGGGCAGGTCTCGGACCTGCCGCGCGCGGATTGGCTGGCCATGATCGGCAAGCGCCCCTCCCCGGCGGCGCAGGGGGCCCCGCGCGAGGGCCGCATCCTGGCCGTGGATTTCGCGGATGATTCGCTGGCCTGCGTGAAGGTGGATTGCGCCGTGCCGCCACGCCGCTTCACCGACTATCTGCTGCTGCTGAACACGGCCGAGGGCTGGCGGATCGTGGCGAAGGGCTTCACCACGCGCCCGCCGGCGGGGTGATGGCGCCTCAGGCGGGGATGTTGTCGATCAGCCGAACATTCCCGAGCCAGGCCGCCCCCAGCACCCGGCCGGGCGCGTTGAGGCGGTCCATCGGCGCGAAATCCGCCTCG
>SKWC01000439.1 GCA_007129145.1 Rubritepida sp. | reverse complement strand
GGCGCGGATCTGCTGGCTCAGCGGCGGCTGGGAGATGCCAAGCCGGCGCGCGGCGCGGGTGACGTGCAGCTCCTCGGCCAGCGCCACGAAATAGCGAAGATGGCGCAGTTCCATGTGATCCAGACGTCCTGCCTATCAATCAAGTCAGGATTGATATTGGACATGACGTCAATCCGCTGCCTAGCCTCCCTGCTGCCGTTCAATCAGTGGGAGTGGCCACCCTGACCGAGTTCGACCCCATCACCCTGGAAATCTCCTGGTCCAGGCTGATCTCCATCGCCGACGAGGCCGCGACCGGCCTGGTGCGCACCGCCTTCTCCACCATCGTGCGCGAGTCCAACGACTACGCGACGGTGCTGATGGACCGCAACGGCGACAGCGTCTCGGAGAACACGGGCGGCATCGCCTCCTTCTCCTGCATCCTGCCGCGCACCACCAAGACCTTCCTGCAGCGCTTCCCCGCCGAGACCTGGCAGCCGGGCGACTGCGTGATCACCAACGACCCCTGGCTCGCCACCGGCCACCTGCCGGATTTCACGGCCGTCAGCCCGATCTTCTACAAGGGCGCGCTGGTGGGCTTCGCCGGCTCCATCTCGCATTCGCCCGATGTCGGTGGCGCGCTGTGGTCCGCCGATTGCCGGGAATTGTTCGAGGAGGGCATCCGCATCCCGCCCTCGCGGCTGTTCCGCGCCGGAGAGCGGCAGGAGCAGCTGGTCGAGATCCTGACGGCGAATGTGCGCATCCCCGGCCCCGTGATGGGCGACCTGGAGGCGCAGGTGGTGGCCAATGAGGTGGCGGTGCGCCGCGTCCAGGAATTCCTGGACGACACCGGCCTGCCCGACCTCCAGGGCCTGTCCGAGGCCCTGCAGGAGCGCGCCGACCGCGCGCTGCGCCGCGCGATCAGCGAGGTGCCCGACGGCACCTACACCGCCACGCTGGAGGCCGACGGCTTCGACGAGGCGATCACCCGCATCGTCTGCACCATCACGGTGGACGGCGATTCCATGGTGATCGACTATGCCGGCACCTCGCCGCAGGTGGATCGCGGCATCAACTGCGTGCTGAACTACACCGACGCCTATTCGGTCTATCCGATCAAATGCGCGCTCGATCCCTTCACGCCGCGCAACGAGGGCTCCTACCGCGCGATCCGGGTGACCGCGCCCGAGGGCTCCATCCTGAACCCGCGCTTCCCCGCGCCCTGTTCGGCGCGGCAGCTGACCGGGCACCTGCTGGCGGGCGTGATCTATGAGGCGCTGGCACCCGTGCTGCCCGACAAGGTGATCGCCGAATGCGGCGGCGCGCCCACCATGCGCGCCCTGTTCAGCGGGTTGAACCGCGACGGCGACCGCTTCTCCCAGGTGCTGTTCGCCTCGGGCGGCATGGGGGCGGCGCCGCATCGCGACGGCCTGCCCACCACCGCCTTCCCGACCAATGTCGGCGCCGGCTCCATCGAGGCCTATGAGAGCGTGGCGCCCCTGCTGGTGTGGCACAAGCAGCTTCGCGCGGATTCCGGCGGCGCGGGGCGCTTCCGCGGCGGCCTCGGCCAGGAGGCCGAGATCGAGGTGCGCACCGACGCGCCGGTGCGCCTGTCCCTGCTGTCAGACCGCCGCGACCACCCGGCGAAGGGGCTGCTGGGCGGCCTGCCCGGCGCGCCCGCGGTCATCGAGTTCGACGACGGCACGCGCCCGCATCCGAAGTCGCGCACCGGGGTGAAGCCCGGCCAGCGGGTGAAGCTGCTCTACCCGGGCGGCGGCGGCTTCGGCGATCCGAAGGCCCGCGACCGCCAGGCCGTGCTGGACGACCTGGCCGATGGCTACATCACGGCCGAGGCGGCCGCACGCGACTACGGGGTGAAGTGAGCATGGCGGCACAGGCAACGGCCCGCATCGGCGTGGATGTGGGCGGCACCTTCACGGATTTCGTGCTGCACGACCCCGTGCGCGACCTCGTCGCCACCGGCAAGCGGCTGACCACCCCCGACGACCCGTCGGAGGCGATCATCGCCGGCACCGAGCGGCTGCTGCAGGAAACCGGCCTCTCGCCGGCCGACCTGCACTCGATCGTGCATGGCACCACGCTGGTGACCAACACCATCATCGAGCGCACCGGCGCGACGGTGGGGCTGTTCACCACCCAGGGCTTCCGCGACCAGATCGAGATCGGCCGCGAGACGCGCTACGACCTCTACGACCTGTTCCTGGAGCCCGCGCCCACGCTGGTGCCGCGCCGGCGGCGGCTGGAAATCCCCGAGCGCATGGATGTGCACGGCACGGTGCTGCGCCCGTTGGACGAGGCCGCGGTGCGTGTCGCCGCGAAGCGGCTGGTCGAGGATGAGGGCATCGAGGCGCTGGCCATCGCCTTCATGCACGCCTACCTCGACGGGCGGCACGAGGTTCGCACCGCCGAGATCGTGGCGGAGATGTATCCCGACCTGCCCATCTCACTGTCCAGCCGCGTGGCCCCAGAGATCCGCGAGTTCGAGCGCACCTCGACGGCCTGCGCCAACGCCTATGTGCAGCCGCTGATGCGCCGCTACCTCGCCAAGCTCGAGAACTCGTTGAAGTCCATGGGCGTGGCGGGCAACCTCTATGTCATGCTCTCGGGCGGCGGCATCGCCTCGGTGCAGGACGCCAAGGAGTTCCCGATCCGGCTGATCGAGAGCGGCCCGGCGGCTGGTGCCATGGCGGCCTCCTACCTGGCGCGGCAGGCGGGGCTCGATCACGTCGTCTCCTTCGACATGGGCGGCACCACGGCCAAGATGTGCCTCGTCGAGAATGGCGCGCCCGACCGCAAGTTCGACTTCGAGGCCGGCCGCGTGCGCCGCTTCCAGAAGGGCTCGGGCCTGCCGCTGAAGGTCTCGGTCGTGGACATGATCGAGATCGGCGCGGGTGGCGGTTCGATCGCCCGCGTGGACGAGGCCTCGGGGCTGATGAAGGTGGGCCCGCGCAGCGCGGGCGCGAAGCCGGGGCCGATCTGCTACGGCCGCGGCGGCACCGAACCCACCGTGACGGATTCCGACCTGGTGCTGGGCCGGCTCGACCCCGCCTACTTCCTGGGCGGCGAGATGGCGCTCGACCTCGCGGCGGTGAAGACCGCCGTGGCCGGGCGGCTCGCGCCCGCGCTGGGCGTGGATGAGGACGCGGCGGCACTCGGCATCCGGCGCATCGTGGACGAGACGATGGCCGCGGCGACGCGCATGCACCTGGCCGAGAAGGGGCGCGATCCGCGCCGCTACACGCTGATCGCCTTCGGCGGCGCGGGGCCGGTGCACGCCTATGACCTGGCGCGGCTGCTCAAGATGGGGCGGATGGTGGTGCCGCTGGGCGCGGGTGTGGCCTCGGCGCTGGGCTTCCTCGTGGCACCCCCGGCCACCGACCTGGTGCGCAGCCATGTGGGCCGGCTGGAGCGGCTCGATTGGGCGCATGTCGGCCGCCTGCTGGCCGAGATGGCCAAGGAGGGCCGCGCCCTGCTGCTGCAGGCGGGCGCGAAGCCGGAGGACATCGTGGCGAAGCCCGCCGCCGACATGCGCTATGTCGGCCAGGGCTTCGAGATCCCGGTGCCCCTGCCCTCGCTTGCGCCGGGCGAGGCCGACCTGCCCGGCATCCGCGAGGCCTTCCGCGCCTCCTACACCGAGCGTTTCGGCCGCGCGCTGGACGAATTGCCCATCGAGGCGCTGACCTGGCGCATCGCCTGCTCGGCGCCGGGGCGCGACATCCACCTCTCGGGTGTCGCCAATGTGAAGACCGAGGCCTTCGCCGACGCCGCCCGCGCCCGGCGCGGCACAAGGCAGGTGATGTTCGAAGGCGTGGGCTGGCAGGATTGCGCGGTGTATGATCGCTACGCGCTGGCGCCGGGTGCCCGCTTCGAGGGACCCGCGCTGATCGAGGAGCGGGAATCCACTTGCGTGATCGGCCCCGGCGCCACGGCCGAGGTGGACGGTTTCCGCAACCTCGTCGTCACCCTGCCCTGACGCTGGCCGGGAACTGGAGAAACCGAAGGGGCGGGGCGGCGCGCCGCCACCGCCCCCACAACACAGAGAGGTGAGATCATGACCAAGCTCGCAAGACGTTCACTGTTGGCCGGCGCATCGCTGGCGGCGCTGCCCTTCGCGGCGCGGGCGCAGGCCTTCCCCGCGCGCCCGATGACGCTGATCGTGCCCTGGGCAGCCGGCGGCTCGACCGACACGCTGGGCCGGGTGCTGGCGCAGACCATGGCCGCCGACCTCGGCCAACCGATCGTGGTGGAGAACCGCGGCGGCGCCTCGGGCACCATCGGGCACAACCACGTCGCCCGCGCCGCCCCCGACGGCTACACTTTCCTGCTGGCCACCAACAGCACCTATGCCATCGCGCCGCACCTGATCCCGCTGCCCTATGACAACCGGGCGGATTTCACGGGTGTCAGCCTGGTCGCGCGGGTGCCGCAGTCGCTGTGCATCCACCCCTCGGTTCCGGCCGAGACCTTCGAGGAATTCATCGCCCTGGTGCGCAACCGCCCCGGCGAGATGACCTTCTCCTCGGCCGGCATCGGCGCATCCAGCCATCTGGCGACCGAGCTGCTGATGGCGCTGACCAACACCCAGATGCTGCATGTGCCATACCGCGGTGGCGGCCCGTCGGTGCAGGGCCTCCTGGGGGGCGAGGTGAACTGCTCCTTCGTGGATGTGGTCACCGCCCTGCCCTTCGTGCGCAACAACCAGCTGCGGATGCTGGCCGTCAGCACCGCGCAGCGCGCGCAGCTGGCGCCCGATGTGCGCACGCTTCAGGAAGCCGGCGTGCAGGGCTTCGAGTCCTCGACCGACTTCGCCTTCCTGATGCCGCCCAACGTTCCGTCCGAGCGGGTGGACCGCATCGCCGGCGCGCTGTCGCGCGCGCTGACCGATCCCGCGACGCGCGAGCGCATCCTGGCACTCGGCATCGAGCCGATCGGCAGCAACGCCGCGGAATTCCAGGAATACTGGACGCGCGAGACCGAGAAGTGGGGCGACCTGATCCGCCGCCAGAACATCACGGTGGGCTGATCCGCCGGACACGGGAGGGAACGCAAATGATCACGCGTCGCAGCACATTGGCCGGGCTGGTCCTGGCCACCGGGGCCGGAGCGGCCCGGGCGCAAGGCGGCTGGCCGAGCCAGCCCGTCGTCATCACCGTTCCCTTCCAGCCGGGCGGCTCGGCCGACCTGCTGGCGCGGCTGGTGGCCGAGCACGCCGCCCCCGCGCTGGGCGGGCCGGGCCGCATGGTGGTGGAGAACCGCGCCGGCGCCGGCGGGACCATCGGCGCCAACCATGTGCGCCGCCAGGCGCCCGACGGGCATGCGCTGCTGCTCGCCACGCCGTCCACCCATGGCACGGTGCCGGCGCTGCAGCCCGACACCACCCCCTATGACCCTGTGGCGGATTTCACGCCCATCGCCATCATGGGCCGCGCGCCGCTGGCACTCGCGGTGCCCAGCGCCTCGCCGCATCGCAGCGCGGCGGAACTGATCGCCTGGATCCGCGCCAATCCCGGCGCGGCCTCCTGGGGCAGCTCGGGCGCGGGCAGCATCGGCCATCTGACGGGTGAGCTGATGAACCTCACCGCCGGCGGGCTGCGCGCCGTCCATGTGCCCTATCGCGGCGGCGCAGGCGTGGCGGCGGCGCTGGGCACCGGCGAGATCCACTACGCCTGGGAACCCATCGCCTCGCTCTCGCCGGGCTTCGCGGCGGGGCAGTTCCGCGGCCTCGCGGTCTCCACGCCCGAGCGGCATCCGGGCTTCCCGGACCTCGGCACCCTGCGCGAGGCAGGGCTGGAGGGCTTCCAGACCTCCACCTGGAACGTGCTGGTCGGCCCGGCCGGGATGGAGCCGGCGCTCGCGCGGCGCATCAATGCCGCGATCAGCCAAGCGCTGGCCGTGCCAGCGGTGCGCGACCGCCTGGCGGCCGCGGGGGTGGATGCGGTCACCGACAGCACGCCCGAGACCACCGCCGCCTTCATAGCCCAGGAATTCAACACCTACCGCGACGTGGTGCAGCGCGCCAACCTCCGCCCCGCGACCTGACCGGACCCATCATGACCGACACGGGCTTCATCGCCGACCGCCTCAACCGCATCTCGCCCTCGCGCACCACGGCGATGCGCACGCTCAGCCAGGGGCTGAAGGCGCAGGGCAAGGATGTGCTGGCCATCTCCTCCGGAGAGCCGGATTTCGACACGCCGCGCCACATCAAGGACGCGGCGATCGCGGCCATCGAGGCGGGCGAGACGCGCTACACCGACGTGGCCGGCACGCTCGCGCTGCGCCGCGCGGTTTGCGAGAAGTTCAAGCGCGACAGCGGGCTGGACTATGCGCCGGAGGAGATCATCGTCGCCACCGGCGGCAAGCAGGTGATCTATGACGCGATCATCGCCACCATCAACCCGGGCGACGAGGCGATCATCCCCACCCCGGCCTGGGTGTCCTACCCGGACATGGTGGGCATGGCCGAGGGCAAGCCGGTGCTGCTGCCCTGCGGGCCCAACCAGGGCTTCAAGCTGACGCCGGAACAGCTGGAGGCCGCCATCACCCCGCGCACCAAGTGGCTGATCCTGAACAGCCCGTGCAACCCCTCGGGTGCGTTGTATTCGGTCGAGGAACTGCGCGCGCTGGGCGAGGTGCTGATGCGCCACCCGCAGGTCTGGGTGTTCAGCGACGACATCTACGAGAAGCTGATCTAGGATGGCCGGCAATTCGCCACCATGGCCCAGGCCGAGCCTCGGCTGCGTGAGCGCTGCGTGACGATGAACGGCTGCTCCAAGGCCTATGCGATGACCGGCTGGCGCATCGGCTTCGGCGCCGCCCCGCGCGCGCTGGTGAAGGCGATGGACAAGCTGCAGGGCCAGTCCACCTCCAACACCTGCTCCATCGCGCAGGCGGCGGCCATCGCCGCGCTGACCGGCACGCAGGAGCCGACGGAGGCGATGCGCGCCGCCTATGAGCGCCGGCGCGACGCGGTGGTCGCGATGCTGGACAGCACGCCCGGGCTGCGCTGCCACAGCCCCGAGGGCGCCTTCTACGCCTTCCCCGACATGACCGCCTGCCTAGTGCGCACCACCCGTGGCGGGAAGCGAATCGAGAATGACGAGGATTTCGTCCTCGCCCTGCTCGAGGAGGAGGGTGTGGCCACGGTGCAGGGCCAGGCCTTCATGTTCCCGGGCCATTTCCGCATCAGCTTCGCCACCTCGGACGAGAACCTGGCCGAGGCCTGCCGGCGCATCCGCCGATTCTGCGAGGGAATGCGCTGACCCGTGGCAGCGGGCCGCGAATTCGCCCCGCCCACGCCCTTGTGCCGCGGCGCGCTGCTCAATACATGGGCAGGGCAGACGGGCCGCGCATGGGGCGCGGGTGAAGCAACAGGGGTCCTCCCCGGTGCCTGACAGGGGCCGGCCGGGACCGCCGCAAAGGAGCAGGCTCATATGAGCAAAGTGATCGGCATCGACCTCGGCACCACCAACTCCTGCATCGCGATCATGGAGAGTGGCGAGACCAAGGTGCTCGAGAACGCCGAGGGCGCGCGCACCACGCCCTCGATGGTCGCCTTCGCCAAGAATGGCGAGCGCCTGGTTGGCCAGAGCGCCAAGCGCCAGGCCGTAACCAACCCGACAAACACGCTTTATGCCGTCAAGCGCCTGATCGGGCGCAAGTTCGACGATGCGATGGTGCAGAAGGAGAAGGGCCTCGCCCCCTTCCACATCGTGAAGGCCGACAATGGCGACGCCTGGGTCGAGGCGGCGGGCGAGAAATACGCGCCACAGCAGATCAGCGCCATGGTGCTGGGCAAGATGAAGGAGACGGCCGAGTCCTATCTCGGCGAGAAGGTGACGCAGGCCGTCATCACCGTGCCCGCCTATTTCAACGACGCCCAGCGCCAGGCGACGAAGGAGGCCGGCGCCATCGCGGGCCTCGAGGTGCTGCGCATCATCAACGAGCCGACGGCCGCGGCCCTGGCCTATGGCATGGACAAGAAGAAGGCCGGCACGATCGCGGTCTATGACCTGGGCGGCGGCACCTTCGACGTCTCGATCCTGGAACTGGGCGACGGCGTCTTCGAGGTGAAGTCCACCAATGGCGACACCTTCCTGGGCGGCGAGGATTTCGACCAGCGCATCATCGACTACCTGGCGGGCGAATTCCTGAAGGAGAACGGGATCGACCTGCGCAGCGACAAGCTGGCGCTGCAGCGGCTGAAGGAGGCCGGCGAGAAGGCCAAGATCGAGCTGTCCAGCGCGAAGCAGACCGAGATCAACCTGCCCTTCATCACCGCCGACGCCTCGGGGCCGAAGCACCTCGTCATCACGCTGACGCGCGCCAAGCTCGAGGCGCTGGTGGATGACCTGGTGCAGAAGACGCTCGAGCCCTGCAAGCAGGCGCTGAAGGATGCGCAGCTCTCGGCCGGCGAGATCGACGAGGTGATCCTGGTCGGCGGCATGACCCGCATGCCCAAGGTCATCGAGACGGTGAAGCAGTTCTTCGGCCGCGAGCCCGCGCGCAACGTCAACCCCGATGAGGTGGTGGCGATCGGCGCGGCCATCCAGGGCGGCGTGCTGAAGGGCGACGTCAAGGACGTGCTGCTGCTGGACGTGACGCCGCTGTCGCTCGGCATCGAGACGCTGGGCGGCGTGTTCACCCGCCTCATCGACCGCAACACCACCATCCCGACCAAGAAGTCGCAGGTGTTCTCCACCGCCGACGACAACCAGACCGCCGTTACCATCAAGGTGTTCCAGGGCGAGCGCGAGATGGCGGCCGACAACAAGCTGCTGGGCAACTTCGACCTGACGGGCATCCCGGGCGCGCCGCGCGGCGTGCCGCAGATCGAGGTGACCTTCGACATCGATGCGAACGGCATCGTGAGCGTCAGCGCGAAGGACAAGGCCACCAGCAAGGAGCAGAACATCCGCATCCAGGCCAAGTCCGGGCTGTCGGATTCCGACATCGAGCGCATGGTGCGCGAGGCGGAGTCCAACGCCGAGGCCGACAAGAAGCGCCGCGCCGGCGTGGAGGCCCGCAACAGCCTCGATGCTCTGATCCACTCGGTCGAGAAGACCCTGCGCGAGAATGGCGAAAAGGTCCCCGCCCCCGAGAAGCAGGAGGCGGAGGCCGCGCTGGCCGGGGCGCGCGAGGTGCTGGAAAGCGGCGATGTGGACCGCATCAACGCCGCGGCCGAGAAGCTGTCCCAGGCCGCGATGAAGATGGGCGAGGCGCTCTACCGCGCCGAGCAGGCCAGCCCGCAGCAGCCCGAGGGCCAGCAGCAGGCGCCGGGCGCCGGGCCGGACGGCAAGGTCGTGGATGCCGACTTCGAGGAAGTGGATCCCGACAAGAGGAAGCCGCAGGGCTGATGCGGCCCCGCAGGATGACGCAGCGCGCGCCCGGACCGGACCTGGTCCGGGCGCATCCCCATCCGGCCGCGGGCTGAGACGATGTCAAAACGCGACTATTACGAGGTGCTGGAGGTCGGCCGCGACGCGACGGACGACCAGCTCAAGAAGGCCTTCCGCAAGCTGGCCATGAAGTACCACCCCGACCGCAACCCCGGCGACGCGAGCGCCGAGGCGCGGTTCAAGGAGGTGAACGAGGCCTATGACGCGCTGAAGGACGCCGAGAAGCGCGCCGCCTATGACCGCTTCGGCCATGCCGCCTTCGAGGGCGGCATGGGCGGCGGGCCCGGTGCGGGCGCGGGCGGCTTCGGCGGCGGCGGCTTCGAGGACATCTTCGAGGAGATGTTCGGCCGTTTCGGCGGGCGTGCCGGTGGCGGCCGCGGGCCCAGCGGGCGCGGCGCCGACCTGCGCCAGGAGATCGCGATCACGCTGGAAGAAGCCTTCGCGGGGACGAAGAAAACCGTCCGCGTCCCGTCATCGGTGCAGTGCGACGCCTGCACGGGCACGGGGGCGGAGGGCGGCAAGGCCAATGTGCAGAACTGCACCGCCTGCCGCGGCACCGGCAAGATCCGCGCCCAGCAGGGCTTCTTTCTGGTCGAGCGAACCTGCCCCACCTGCGGCGGCTCGGGCAGCATCATCAAGAATCCCTGCAAGGTCTGCGCGGGCGCGGGCCGGGTGCACCGCGACCGCACGCTGAACGTCACCATCCCCCCTGGCGTGGAGGATGGCACGCGCATCCGCCTCTCCGGCGAGGGCGAGGCGGGGCTGCGCGGCGCGCCCGCGGGCGACCTGTATGTGGATGTCGCGGTGCGGCCGCACCCGATCTTCCAGCGCGAGGGCCCGAATGTGCTGGTGCGCGTGCCGCTGCGCATGACCCAGGCCGCACTCGGCGGCGCGGTGGAGGTCCCCGCCATAGACGGCACCCGCGCCTCGGTGAAGATCCCGCCCGGAACCCAGACCGGCGACAACTTCCGCATGCGCGGCAAGGGCTTCTCGGTGCTGCGCAGCGCCGCGCGCGGGGACATGTATGTCCAGGTGGTGGTCGAGACGCCGCAGAACCTCTCGGCCCGCCAGCGCGAATTGCTGGAGGCCTTCGAGGCCGAGGCCGCCCAGGCGGGCAATTCCAGCCCTCAGAGCGAGGGCTTCTTCGCCAAGGTGAAGGATTTCTTCGAGGGGCTGGGGCGCTAGGCCCCTCCCCTCACTCCGCGGCGGCGGCCAGCGGCGGCCCGTCGCCCGCATCGGGCACCAGGATGATGCGTCCGGCATCGGGCACGCGGCGCACCCGCAGCCCATAGGCGCGCCCGACCACCGCGGGGGTCAGCACCTCGGCGGCCGGCCACCCGCGCCCGAGAGCGTGCTCTGGCCCGCTTCACCTTCAAGAACCGCACCCGACGTGGCGCTCAAACCGACCATGCATCAAGATTGACAGCGGACCACCCGATGGGGGCAGGCCACTGCCGATGTGCGGGAGGGCAGGCGGCGCGCGCTCTGCTCGAAGCGGTCGTAGCGCAGCCCCGCCAGGATGGTGGCGCGGCCCCAGGTGATCTCGTTCTGCATGAACACGCCCAGCACATCCTGCCCGGCGCGCGGGAATTGCGGCCGCGGGGCGCCGTTGCGGGTGCCGCGCTGCGTGTCGCGGTAGCCATCCACGCCGAAGGTCAGGGCGTGGCGTTGATCGGCCAGCAGGCTGAAGCGCGCGGTGTTCTGCAGCGAGAAGCCCCAGGTCTCGAGTTCGGTGGTGTCGCGCCTGCCGTCATTGGGGATGATGCGCTGTTCGCGGATGTCCACCGCGTTGCGGTAGAGGTTGGCGCGCAGGTCGAGCCAGGGATTGTCCGGCGGGGCCCAGGCGAAGTCGAGCGCGATCTGCATCGCGCCGAGGCGGCGGTCGGTGATGTTGCTGGTGTCGAAGGTGTTTGCCGCCGCGGGGATGACCTGGTCCTCCCAGCGGTTCAGCACGCTGAGCCCGAGGGGCATCCCCGGCCGGGGCGACCAGCCGCCGCGCGCCAGCAGGGTCTGGGTGGTGGGGTCAGTGAAGGGGATGGTGCGGCCCGCGCCATCCACGAGGTTGTTGCCGGCGTTGCGGGTGTAGGCGATCAGCCCGTCCACCTGCCCCTCGCGGAAGGCGCCGGCCGCGGTGCTGCGGCAGCGCCCGCCATTGGTGTCGTACCCCTGCGAGAGCAGGAAGCCGGTGGCGCGGCCGGGGCGGATGATGTCCGCGGCCTCGGTGGTGCGCAGCGCGATCACGCCGCCGATCGCGCCCGAGCCATAGAGCATGGAGGCGGGGCCGCGCAGCACATCCACCTGGCGCAGCAGCTCGGGCTCGAAGAAGAAGCGGCCGCGGTGGCCGGAGTTGAAGTTCTGCCGCACCCCGTCCAGCGTGACGATCACGCGGTCGCCGCCCAGGCTGCGGATCTGCGGCTGCTGCACGCTGGCGCGCGCGATGCCACCGGCCTCCACGCCCGGCAGGTCACCGATGATGCCCTGCAGGCTGGCGGCGCAGCAGTTCGACGCGCGGCACGACGCTGAGGGGTGCGGTCACGTCGCCGGCACCTGCGGCGTGCCGGTCGCGGCGCCGGTAATGGTGTCGAGCGGCGTGGGCGAGAGGATCCCCGCTGGCTCCTGGGCGGCGGCGGGCAGGATGATGAGGGCGGGGGTGGCGAGCAGCCACAGGCGGAATCGGGCCAGCATGTCGTCCCCGTGGGTCCCCCCGGCGGGCGGGGACGGTCGGGGCGCTGGGCTGGCGGGCTGGGTCGGGCCTGGCGTGCTGGCGGCGCGTGGTTTCGGGTGTGAGCGGGGCGCCTATTTCGTGAGGATCAGCGTTCCCGCCCTTGTGTGGCGCAGCCGGTGGATGTCCTCGCCATGGGCGATCTCCACCTCCGCGCCGCCGCGCAGCAGATCGGTACTGGCGATGCGGCGTGGCGTGGCCGCGGATGGCGGCGGGTTTGCAGGGTCTCCGGCATGCCGCGAGAGATTATCGAGAATGCGAGTCTTTTGCAATTAGGAAGGGAGCGAGGGCGGGTTCATTCGGGACCTCAGCGCAGTGAAAAACGGATGGGTGCGGCAAACAGGGCTTCATCGGCCGGCCAGGCCGAGGGCAGCGCGGGCAGCGGCGAGACGCGGCCGAGCAGCGCCACCGCCTCGGAATCGAAGGCGTTGACCCCGCTGCTGCGCATCACCTGAACGCCCCGCACCGAGCCGTCGCGCCCGACGCGGAACTGCACCAGCACCTCGCCTTCCAGCCCGCGTTCGCGCGCCAGGACCGGATAGCGCAGGTTCTGCCGCAGCAGCGCGGCCAGGCGGGCGCGGTAGCTGTCGGGCAG
>SKWC01000074.1 GCA_007129145.1 Rubritepida sp. | reverse complement strand
GTCAGTCGCCCGCCGCGGCGCGCGCGGGGCGGCGCGCGGCGATCCAGGACCCGAGCCGCTCCAGCGCCTCGCGCAGCACCGCCTCATTCTTGCAGAAGGCGAAGCGGGCGTAGTGGCTGGGCGCATCGGCGCCGGCATAGAAGGCGGTGACCGGGATGGCGGTGACCTTGGCCTCCTCGGTGATGGTGCGGCAGAAGGCCACGTCATCGCCCATGAAGCCGATGGAGCGGATGTCGGCGGTCACGAAATAGCTGCCCATCACGGGCAGCGTCTCGAAGCCGAGCGCGCGCAGCCCCGCATCCAGCAGGTCGCGCTTTGCCGCCAGCTCCTGGCCGATCGAATCGAAGTAGGCGTCGTCCTTGGCCAGCCCCACCGCCACCGCGCGCTGCAGGTTGGGGGGCGTGGTGAAGGTGAGGTTCTGGTGCGCCTTCGCAACATTGGGCTGCAGCGACGCGTCGCAGGTGATCATGCCGATCTTCCAGCCAGTCAGGCTGAAGGTCTTGCCGGCGCTGCTGATGCGCATGCAGCGGCCGCGCATGCCCGGCAGCGTCATCAGCGGGATGTGGCGCCAGCCGTCATAGGTCAGGTGCTCATACACCTCGTCGCAGATGGCATAGGCGTCGTGGCGCTCGACCAGCTCCGCGATGAAGGCGAGTTCGGCGGCGGTGAACACCTTGCCCGTCGGGTTCATCGGCGTGTTGATCAGGATCGCCTTGGTCCTGGGGCCGAATGCGGCGGCGAGTTCGGCGCGCGGCAGCTCCCACTTCGGGGGCGACAGGCGCACCAGCTTCGGCACCGCGCCGAGCAGCTTCACCACCGGCAGGTAGGTGTCATACAGCGGCTCGATCAGCACGCATTCATCGCCTGGGTTCAGCACCGCCATGAGGCAGGCGGTGATGGCCTCGGTGGCGCCGGAGGTGACCACCACCTCGCGGTCGGGGTCGATCTCAAGGCCGTAGAAGCGGCGGTTGTGGGCGGCGGTGGCCTGGCGCAGCTCCGGCACGCCGGTCAGCGGCGGGTATTGGTTGCGCCCGTCCTTGAGCGCTGCGGCGGCGGCCTCGATCACATCGGCAGGGCCGTCATAATCGGGGAAGCCCTGGCCGAGGTTGATGGCGCCATGCTGCGTGGCCAGCGCCGACATCACGGTGAAGATGGTGGTGCCGGTCGCGGACAGCAGGTCGTTCATCGGGCGCATGGCTTGGCATCCTGGGGGATGGAAGGGAACTGGCCTCAGGATGGAGGCTGGCGCGGCTTTGCGCAATCGGCCGGCGACGGGGGTGCCTGCAGGTGTGGCACGCTGCCTCAAGGCTGGGCAAATCCGGGCCAAACCCGTCGGAAACCGGGTTTTGGGCCGATTGCGCCCTCTCCCCCCTCATGCGAGACACCCCCTGCCTGCATCGGGCGCGGCGCGCATCGCGCAACCGACAGGTGCCGGGGAAACGCCGCGGGACGCCAATCCAGCCCGCGCAACACGACGACGGATGCGATGAAGAAGATCGAGGCCATCATCAAGCCCTTCAAGCTCGACGAGGTGAAGGACGCCCTGCACGACATCGGGCTGCAGGGGCTGACGGTGGTCGAGGCCAAGGGCTTCGGCCGGCAGAAGGGCCATACCGAGCTGTATCGCGGTGCCGAATACGTCGTGGACTTCCTGCCGAAGGTGAAGATCGAGGTGGTGTGCAGCGACGAGATGCTGGAGCGCGCGATCGAGGCGATCCTGGCGGCGGCGCGCACCGGGCGTATCGGCGACGGCAAGATTTTCGTCTCGGACGTGCGTGAGGTGATCCGCATCCGCACGGGCGAGCGCGGCGAGGACGCCGTGTAGGGAATGTCGCGCCGGCCCCCGGGTCGGCGCGGTCGGGCTTCGCAGCACGCCGGCCTCGGGCGCGTCCCTGGTCGGCGATGCGGCGGCCGCCGCGGGGCAGCGCAGGATGCGCCACGCAGCGGGAACTTGAACAGGGACGCAGGCAACTGGACAGGGACATCGTGATGAATTCTCCCGAAGCCGTCTCCAAGGTCATGGACATGATCAAGGAGAACAGCGTGGAATATGTGGACTTCCGCTTCACCGACCCGCGCGGGAAGTGGCAGCACACCGCGCAGCATGTCTCCACCGTCGAGGAAGAGACCTTCGAGGAAGGGATCATGTTCGACGGCTCCTCGATCGCCGGCTGGAAAGCGATCAACGAGTCCGACATGATCCTGATGCCGGACGCCGAGACGGCCTGCATGGACCCGTTCTCCGCGAAGCCGCAGCTGATCCTGTTCTGCGACATCTTCGAGCCCTCGACCGGCCAGCGCTACTCGCGCGATCCGCGCGGCACGGCGAAGAAGGCCGAGGAATACCTGAAGTCCACCGGGCTCGGTGACACGGTGTTCGTCGGCCCCGAGGCCGAGTTCTTCGTGTTCGACAACGTGAAGTTCGGCACCGGCGGCAACTACGGCATCTACCAGCTCGACAGCGTCGAGGGCCCGGGCGCCAGCATCAAGGACTTCCCCGAGGGCAACATGGGCCATCGTCCCGTGGTGAAGGGCGGCTACTTCCCCGTCCCGCCGGTGGACAGCGAGATGGACCTGCGCGCCGAGATGCTCTCGACCATGGGCGAGATGGGCGTGACCATCGAGAAGCACCACCATGAGGTGGCGCAGAGCCAGCATGAACTCGGCATGAAGTTCAACACGCTGGTGCACATGGCCGACCAGATGCAGATCTACAAGTACTGCATCCACAACGTCGCCCACAGCTACGGCAAGTCGGCGACCTTCATGCCGAAGCCGATCTATGGCGACAACGGCTCGGGCATGCATGTGCACCAGTCCATCTGGAAGGACGGCAAGCCGACCTTCGCGGGCAATGGCTATGCCGACCTGAGCGAGACGGCGCTGTACTATATCGGCGGCATCATCAAGCACGCCAAGGCGCTGAACGCCTTCACCAACCCGTCCACCAACAGCTACAAGCGGCTGATCCCGGGCTTCGAGGCCCCCGTGCTGCTGGCCTATTCGGCCCGCAACCGCTCGGCCTCCTGCCGCATCCCCTACGCGACCAGCCCGAAGGCGAAGCGCGTCGAGGTGCGCTTCCCCGACCCGACGGCCAACCCCTACCTGGCCTTCGCCGCGATGCTGATGGCCGGCCTCGACGGTATCAAGAACAAGATCCACCCGGGCGACGCCATGGACAAGGATCTGTACGACCTGCCGCCGGAGGAGCTGAAGGGCATTCCCACGGTGTGCGGTTCGCTGCGCGAGGCGCTGCAGAGCCTGGAAGCCGACCACGACTTCCTGCTGGCCGGCGACGTGTTCACCAAGGAGCAGATCGAGAGCTACATCGCGCTCAAGTGGACCGAGGTGTTCCGGTTCGAGCACACCCCGCACCCGGTCGAGTTCGAGATGTACTACTCGGTCTGAGGCCGTTCCGGAGGCGGCCTCGCGGGGCCGCCGCCATCTTCCCGGCCGACAAGGCCGGCTGCGCGCGGGCTGCACG
>SKWC01000390.1 GCA_007129145.1 Rubritepida sp. | reverse complement strand
GTGGACAGGTAGCGCTCGGCGAAGGAGGCGGCGATGCCCAGGACCAGCCGACCCTCCATCCCCGGCTCGGCCGCCAGGCGCAGCATCGCGGCCAGCACCGCACCCGAGGAAATCCCCACCGGCACGCCATCCAGCCGCGCCACCTCCCGCGCCGCGGCGAAGGCCTCCGATTCGGGGATGCGCAGCACGGCGTCCAGCCGCTCCAGCTCCAGCACACCGGGGCGGAAGCCCGCGCCGATGCCCTGGATGCCGTGCGGGCCGGCGTGTTCGCCGTTCAGCACCGCTGATTCGGCCGGCTCCACGCCGATCACCCGCAGCCCCGCCCGGCGCGGCTTCAGCGCGCGGGCGATGCCGGTCAGCGTGCCGCCGGTGCCCACCCCGCCGATGATGACGTCCACGGCACCTTCGGTGTCGCGCCAGATCTCCTCGGCGGTGGTGCGGGCGTGGATGGCGGGGTTGGCCGGGTTGTCGAACTGCCGCGGCATCCAGGCGCCGGGGGTGCGCGCGACGATCTCCTCGGCGCGGGCGATCGCGCCCGCCATGCCGCGCCGCGCCGGGGTCAGCTCCAGCGTGGCGCCCAGCAGGCCCAGCATCCGCCGCCGCTCGGCCGAGGCGCCGGCGGGCATCACGACGATGAGGCGATAGCCCTTCGCCGCCGCCACCAGCGCCAGCGCGATGCCGGTGTTGCCCGAGGTCGGCTCCACGATCACGGAGCGCCCGGGCGCGATCTCGCCCTGCGCCTCGGCCTCCTCGACCATGGCGAGGCCGATGCGGTCCTTCACCGAGCCCGCCGGGTTGAAGAATTCGAGCTTGAGCGCCAGCCGCGCGCCGAGGCCGCGCGCCGCCGCGAGGCGCGGCAGCAGCACCGAGGGGGTGCCTCCGATCGTGTGGAGGATGCTCGGATGGAGCCGCGCGGGGCGCGGAGGATCGGCGTCCATGATGCTGCGGCGTTAGCCCATATGGGCCGCCGCGAAAATCCGCCCCCTTTTCCGCCCCGCCTTTTCGGGGTGGGGGCTGCGGCAGATCAATCGCCCCGCCTGCATCGCCGTGGCAGCCTGCGGAAAACCAGGAGGATGACGCATGGCCGAGGAAATGGTCCTGGCGCTCGACGCGGTGGGTGCGGAGGATGTGGCGCGGGTCGGCGGCAAGAACGCCTCGCTCGGCGAGATGATCCGCGAACTGGGCGCGCAGGGCGTCGTGGTGCCGGGCGGCTTCGCCACCACCGCCGCCGCCTTCCGCGACTACATCGCGCAGAACGGGCTGGATGAGGCGATGGAGCGCCACCTCGGCGCGCTGCGCGAGGAACGCGCGACGCTGGCGCAGACCGGCGCCGCCATCCGGCGGCTGTTCCTGGATGGCCGCTTCCCCGACGCCACCGCCGAGGCGATCCGCGCCGCCTATCGCGACCTCGCCCAGCGCAGCGGCGTGGCCGAGCCCTCGGTCGCGGTGCGCA
The DNA here is from genome assembly GCA_007129145.1 of Rubritepida sp. GTDB lineage: Bacteria > Pseudomonadota > Alphaproteobacteria > Acetobacterales > Acetobacteraceae > Roseococcus. Next base: position 2,033 of record SKWC01000390.1, on the reverse strand, counting down.
GCAGCGCCACCGCCGAGGATCTTCCCACCGCGAGCTTCGCCGGCCAGCAGGAGACCTTCCTGAACGTGGTGGGCGAGACGGCGCTGCTCGATGCCTGCCGGCGCTGCTTCGCCTCGCTCTACACCGACCGCGCGATCTCCTACCGGGAGATGCAGGGCTTCGACCACATGAAGGTGGCGCTGTCGGTCGGCGTGCAGGTCATGGTGCGCGCCGACATCGGCGGGTCGGGCATCATGTTCACCCTGGACACCGAGAGCGGCTTCCCCGGCGTCATCGTGATCAGCGCCGCCTGGGGCCTGGGCGAGCCCATCGTGCAGGGCAGCGTGAACCCGGACCGCTACAGCGTGTTCAAGGCAGGGCTGGCCCACCCCGGCCTGCGCCCGATCCTGGACAAGCAGCGCGGCGAGAAGGCGCGCAAGATGATCTACGCCGAGGGCGGCAGCGCCAGCACCGCGATGATCGAGACGACGCGGCGCGAACAGGATTCGCTGGTGCTCTCGGATGAGGAGATCCTGAAGCTGGCCCGTTGGGGCGCCATCATCGAGAAGCACTACGGCCGGGCCATGGACATCGAATGGGCCAAGGACGGGCAGACCGGCGAGCTGGCCATCGTGCAGGCCAGGCCCGAGACGGTGCATGGTCGGAAGGCGCTGACCAGCATGACCAGCTGGCGGCTGAAGGGCACGCCCAAGACCGCGCCGCTGCTGCGCGGCTCGGCCGTGGGCGAGCGCATCGCGGTGGGCCCGGCGCGGCTGGTGCGCAACCCCGAGGACATCGAGAGCTTCCCCGAGGGCGCGGTGCTGGTGGCCGAGATGACCGACCCCGACTGGGTGCCGCTGATGAAGAAGGCGGCCGCCATCGTCACCGACCATGGCGGCGCCACCAGCCACGCCGCCATCGTCTCGCGCGAGTTGGGCGTGGCGGCGGTGGTGGGCACCGGGGCGGCGATGCGCACCCTCGCGGACGGGCAGGAGATCACGGTCTGCTGCGCCGAGGGCGAGGAGGGGCGCGTCTATGAGGGCGCCCTGCCCTTCGAGACGGCCGAGATCGACCTGTCCTCGATCCCGCAGACGCGCACCGCGATGATGCTGAACATCGCCACCCCCGCGGCGGCGCTGCGCGCCTGGAAGCTGCCGGCCGCGGGCGTGGGGCTCGCGCGGATGGAGTTCATCATCTCGGCGGTGGTGCGCGCGCACCCCATGGCGCTGCTGCATTTCGACCAGGTGCAGGACCGCGCCGCCCGGCACGAGATCGAGAAGCTCACGCGCGGATACCGCGACAAGGCGCGGTATTTCGTCGAGACGCTGGCGCGCGGCGTGGCGCGCATCGCCGCGCCCTTCCACCCCAAGCCCGTCATCGTCCGGCTGTCGGACTTCAAGAGCAATGAATACGCGCATCTGGTGGGCGGCGCCGGCTTCGAGCCCGATGAGGAGAACCCGATGCTCGGGCTGCGCGGCGCCTCGCGCTACTACTCGCCGCGCTACCGCGAGGGCTTCGCGCTGGAATGCCGCGCCATGAAGATGGTCCGCGAGGAGATCGGCCTGGACAACGTCATCCTGATGGTCCCCTTCTGCCGCACCCCGGCCGAGGCCGACCGCGTGCTGGCGGTGATGGCGGAGAACGGGCTGAAGCGCGGCGAGGGCGGGCTGCAGGTCTATGTGATGTGCGAGATCCCCTCGAACGTCATCCTGGCCGAGGAATTCGCGGCGCGCTTCGACGGCTTCTCGATCGGCTCGAACGACCTGACGCAGCTGACGCTGGGCGTGGACCGTGATTCCGCGGAACTGCGCGACCTGTTCGATGAGCGCGACCCGGCGGTGAAGCGCATGATCGCCGATGTGGTGAAGCGCGCCCATGCCTGCGGGGTGAAGGTGGGGCTGTGTGGCGAGGCACCCTCCAACCACCCGGATTTCGCGGCCTTCCTGGTCGAGGCGGGGATCGACTCCATGTCGCTGAACCCGGACAGTTTCATAGCCGCCGCCCGTGCCGTGGCGGCGGCGGAAGAATGACCCCGCCGCCCGTGCCGTGGCGGC
>SKWC01000230.1 GCA_007129145.1 Rubritepida sp. | reverse complement strand
CGCGGCGAGCGCCGCGCCCAGGAGATGACGGTCAGGAAACATGTTCTTTCACCCCGGCGATCAGCAGCCAGACCAGCCCGTAGACGAGCGATAGGCCGGCGAAGACGTAGAAACTGTGCAGCACGGGCTGCGGGTAGAGCGAACGTTCGGCCAGGTTCGGCTCGACCACCCGCTGCAGGAAGATCTGCTGGCGCTGCATGTTGGCCATGGCCATCTCGAGCCCCTGCGTGGCCGCGGTCACGGCACGCCCGGCCAGCTCCACCTCGAGCTGCAGCCGCTCGAAATCGGCCATCTGCCGGGTCATGCCCTGGTCCACATTGGCCAGCCGCGCCCGTTCCTCGAGGATCTGGCGCTCGACGGCCGCGATGCGCTCGCGCAGGTTGACCACCTGCGGGCTATCGGGGCGCGAGAAGGCCAGCGCCTGCTGCAGTTCGGAGCGCAGCCGCGTCGCCTCGGCCTCCAGCGTGCCGACCGTGGTCACCGCGATCTCGGCCGTCCGGGTAGGGTTCAGCGCCAGCTCGCGCTGGCGGAAGCCGGTCATGGCGGTGGTCGCCGCGGCCAGGCGCTCCTCCGAGCGAGTCAGCACCTCCTGGGCCACGCGCAGCGTGTCGTTCAGCATGCGCTGGTTGATGCGCGTGACCATCTCCTCGCCGATGTCGAGAAGGTGGTTGGCGATCCGTTGGCTCTGCTCGGCCGAATAGGTGCGCACATGCATGGTGACCACGCCGGTGTAGGCGTCGGGCACCACGCTGACCTGGCCGCGATAGTGGTCGAGCAGGCGTTCCGCGCTGGGGTTCGGCCACCACAGCCGGGACAGGAAGTCGGCATGCGGCGGGCGGAACACCTCGATCAGCTCCATCCGCTCGTTCAGCGCGCGCACCGCGTCATGCGAGAGCAGGTGGTCGCGGATCACGTGCTCGCTGTCGGTGACGCCCTGGCCGCGCACGGCCGCCAGTATGTCCGTGCCGCTGGAGGACCCGGCGACCGAGCGCACGACGAAGCGCGCCTCGGAGATGAATTGCGGGGTGGCGAAGCCGAACAGGTAGATCGCGACCAGCAGGGTCGGGAGCAGCACCGAGAAGCTGAAGGGATAGCGGCGCAGCAGCGCCCCGATGCCGCCGGCCTCCTGCGGTTCCTGCAGGTCGGCGGCCGAGGGGAAGCCGCGCAGCGAGGGCATGGGCCCCGCGCGCAGTTCCGCGCCCCCCTGGCGCGGCGCCAGCCTGCGGCTCTCAGAGCCGCTGGTAGGCGGCGAAAGCCTGGTCCATATCTTCATGGAAGACGAGCCTGCCTTTGTCGAGCACCGCACAGTAGCGGCAGAAGGTGCGCACCGTGGATTCGTTGTGGGAGACGAGGATGATGGCGCTGCGCCGCCGCCGCGACAGCAGCGCCTGCTGGCATTTTGCGTTGAAGCGCGCGTCGCCGGCCGAGGTCACCTCGTCCAGCAGGTAGCAGTCGAAGTCCACCGCCAGCGACAGCGCGAAGCTGAGGCGCGCGCGCATGCCGGCGGAGTAGTTCCGCACCGGCATGGACATCTCCTCCTCGGTGAGTTCGGCGAAGTCGCGCACGAAGTCGAGGGTCCATTGCGCCGGCCGGCTGTAGATCCGCGCGACGAAGCGGACATTGTCGGCGCCCGTCAGGTTCATGTGGATGCCGCCCGAATAGCCGAGCGGCCAGGACACCGACATGCTGCGCTCGATCCGCCCGCCGCTGGGCTTGTCCACCCCGGCCATGATGCGCATCAGCGTGGACTTGCCGGTGCCATTGCGTCCCAGGATGCCCACCGCATCGCCGATGCGGAAGGTGGCGTCCACGCCGCGCAGCACCTCGCGCGCCTTGCCGTCCTCGACATAGGTCTTGCGCACATCGGTCATGCGCAGCATCGGGTCGCCTTCCTCACTGCGGGCCTCACAGCTGCAGATGCGGCTTGGCGCGGCGCAGCGCGAAGCCGCCATAGACCAGGCTGCCGATGATCCACAGCGCCACATAGCCGAGGTCGTAGTGGTAGGGGATGCCCGGGCCGAACTGGCCTTCGCGTACGAATTCGAAGATGTGGATGAAGGGCAGCACCATGATGATGGGTTGCAGCTTCGCCGGCAACCACCAGACCATATACATCACGCCGGTGAATATGATCGATATATACAGCAGCGGGTGCACGATGCGGTCCACCGTATGCACCCCGAACTGGGTCAGCGACAGCACGAACAGGCTGAAGCCATGCGCCAGAAGCCCCATCATCACGATGCCTAGTCCCATCTGCACCCAGGAGACCGGCCAGTCGCCAGTATAGAGGCCCAGCGCTATGACGAAGATAGCGGTTGCCATCATCACTGCACTGGTCTCGAGCAGCGTGCGCGCCACCAGGATGTCCTCGAGTGTCACGCGCGCATGGGCGAGCAACTCCTCATTCGTCTCATAGGCGCTGGCAGCGCGCGAAACGAGCGTGCGGAACAGATAGTAAACGACGTAGCCGATCACGAAGAAGGCAACGATGTTTATTCCCGCCGGGAGAGTGCGCTCGCGAAGGAATCGGGCCGTGGCGATCAGCACGCCGAGCACGGCGGGTTCGAGGAACAGCCAGAGGAAGCCGAGGCCGCGCCGCCCGTAGCGCGACTGCAATTCGCGCAGCATCAGCGCGCCGACCACGGCCGCCTGTATCTGCACCGCCTGCAGCAAGCCCGGCCGTGCGACGAAGGCGGGGCGGCGCGGCAACATTCAGCGCAGCGCCCCGCGCAGCAGCGGCCGCGTGCTGCCATAGGTGCCATCCGGCTGCAGGCATGCGACGGCCGCGCGTTCATTCGTGCCGGTGCCGATGATCACCTCGCGGCATTCGCGGCCGCTGGCGGCGGAATAGACCCTCCCGACCCGCGCCGGCTGGCCGAACACCATGCCGGGCGTTCCGGGCTGGTGCGCGGCGGCGAAGATGGCCACATCGTCACCCGGGCGGCCCTGCGGCGGCCCCGCCGGGACGGAAACGGCGGCCGGCGCCGTGCCGGGCAGGCCGGCGAACAGGCCCTCGCCATTGGCGCAGCCGGCCAGCAGGCCGGCCGCCAACAGAAGACCGAGAGCCGGGCGTGCGTGCCCTCGGCCGGTCGGATTGCGGCCGGTCGGATTGCGGCGGAAGGTCATGCGCGCTGTCTCTCCGCGCTGGCGGTTGTAAGGAAAATGGACATGGTCGTGATACGTGTCGTGACCGGAATTGCCTTGCGCACTGTGTCGCGCCCCCATCCAATCCCTTATACCTGCATCGCAGTTCTTGCAAAACACCAAATGGACACAACCCGCGGATGTTGCGCGCGCCGCCGGCACACCTGAACCTGACTTCACCCGACGCGGCCGGCGGCGCCGTCCCCCTGGCGGAGCGCCGCGCCCGGGAGAACGCGGCCATCGCCGTCTGCCTGGGCATGGCGCGCTGGAAGCGGGCTTCCATCGCCGCCGCCTTCGCCGGTCCGGGCGGGCCGCCCGCCTTCACCGACCGCCCCGGGCAGGCG
>SKWC01000240.1 GCA_007129145.1 Rubritepida sp. | reverse complement strand
CGGGCGGACTGGCGCTCGCGCGCTCGCTCGGCCCGGCGGCGGCGCGGGCGGAGGCGGCGGCGGCACTGGGCGCGAGCCTGCCCGAGCGGCTGCCCGAGCTGACCGGTTGGGGCAGCCATGTGGTGGTCGATCGCTTCGGCGTGCTCGGCTTTTCTTTCGGCGGCTCGACCGCGGCGGCGTCTGGACGGCAGGATCCGAGGGTCGCGGCGGTGGCGAACCTGGACGGCTCGACCTACGGAGACACCCACCGCCACGGGGTCGCCGTGCCCTACCTCATGCTGTTCGCTGACCCGCCCTTCCCCGACGCCGCGGCCCTGTCCCATCCGGACCCGGGGATCCGGCTGGAAGCGCAGCTGACCTGGGACGAGGCCGAACGCTGCCTGTCATGGAGCCGCCGCCCGGGCCATTGGAGCCTGTGCGTGCCGGGCGCCGTCCATCCCGATTTCTGCGACCGGCTGCTGATGCCGGCGTTCCGCGAATTCGGCCGTTCGCCGCGTGCCGGGCGCCTGGCCCGCGCGCGGGGCATTCATCGCGCGGTCGCCGCCTTCTTCGAGAAGGCGTTGCGCAACCCCGGCGCCGCCGGTCCGGCCGTGGCGGTGCCGGAGTTCCCCGCCCTCGGCGCGATCGCGCCGCCGGCCGCACTTCGCCCTCTCGCAGGAGCGGGCTGAACCATGTCGGGATTCGGAACCCTTGCGCGGGTCGCGCTCTGCCGCACGCCGATGGGCGCCCTGCTGCGGCACGTCCCGGGCGTGCCGCAGGCCTATGCGCGCTGGGCGCTGCATACGCCGCACACCGGCGGGCTCTTCTTCGGCAGCTATCCGAGCCACGCGGCGGCGGTGACCGCGATCCCCCGGGGGCGTTCGATCGGCTGGGACAATGAGGGCTCGGCGGGGATCTTCGACGGGCGGCTGCCCGACCAGCCCTCGGTCTATCCCGTGCTCTTCTGGCTCCAGCGCCTGCTCCGCCCGGGCGACCGGCTGGTGGATTTCGGCGGCGGCATCGGGCTTACCTTCTACCAGCACCGCGCCCGCGCCAGCCTGCCCGACGGGGCGCGGTGGATCATCGTGGAGGTCCCGGCCATCGCCGCGCGCGGCGCGGCGATCGCGGCCGAGCGGGGCGAGGCGGCGCTCGATTTCGTCACCTCCCTCGGCGAGGCCGGGGCCTGCGACATCCTGCTCTCGGCCGGGGCGCTGCAATACACCGACCGGCCCACCGCGCGGCTGCTGGACGACCTGCCCGCAAGGCCGCGCCACATCCTCCTGAACAAGCTGCCGCTCACGGCGGGGCCGGAGTTCTGGACACTGCAGAACTTCGGCCCCGCCGTCTCGCCCTATCACGTGTTCAACCGAGAGGAGCTGTTCGGCACCCTCGATCGCCTCGGCTACCACCTGGCCGACCGCTGGCGGATCGCGGAACTGCAATGCGACATCCCCTTCCACCCGCAGCACTTCCTCGCGGAGAAGGATGGCCTGTTATTCACCCGAAACGAGTGGAGCGAAGGCCCATGACGATCCATTCCGCCACTCATCTTCTCACCGAGGAACGCGCCCGGACCTCCGGCGAGGGCTACGAGGTGTTTCACGCACCGCGTTTCACGGTCCTGCTCGGGCTCTGCGAACGCCATGTGCCCTCGCGGCAGGCCCGCGTCCTCGACATCGGCCGCAGTCCCTTCTCGGCGATGCTGCGCGGCCGCTACCCGCGTGCCGAAACGCTGGGATTCCCGTTGCCACCCGGCGGGGACGGCAGCGACATGCCGCATCTCGTCTATGACCTGAACCAGGCGCAGGACGGCGTCCCGCTGCCGGCGGCCGAGCCCTTCGACCTGATCCTGCTGGCCGAGGTGATCGAGCATCTCTACACCGCGCCGGAACTCGTCCTGCTCGTCCTGCGCGAGGCGCTGGCGCCGGGCGGCATCCTGATCTGCCAGACCCCGAACGCGGGCGCGCTGCACAAGCGCCTGAAGCTGCTGGCCGGCTACAACCCCTATGAGCGGCTCCGGCTGGACAGGACGAACCCGGGGCATTTCCGCGAATACACCCGGGCCGAGCTGGCGCAGGTCGCCCAACGTGCGGGGCTGCGCGTGATCGAGCACCGCTTCGCCAACTACTTCGGCGGCGGCGGCCTACGGGACATGGTTTTCGACCTGCTGTGCCGGCTCGTGCCGGGCTTCAGCCGGGGGCAGACCATTGTCCTTGCCCGGGATTAGGATCGGCCGGCGCGGATGAATGTCGCAACAGCGCTTGTGGCGTCGCGCCTGTGGGGGAACCTCTGCGGGCTGATCGCCTTGCTGATCGTCGCGCGTCTGGTGAGTCCGGCGGAGATCGGCCTGTATGCCATCGCCTCGGCCATCGTGTTCCTGCCGCTCGGGCTGGCAGGGACCGGCTTCACCGAGCACGTCATCGCGCGCGACCCGGACGGGAAGCAGCGGGCGTCGGCCTTCTATGGCTCGCTGATCACCGGGATCTTCGGCTCGGTGGCGCTCATCGGTGCCGCGGGAGTGGCCGCGATCAGCTTCCATGTCGGGGTCGCCTGGATGATCCTGCTGCTGTCGCCGCTGCCGCTGCTTTGGTCGGCGGGCGTGGTGCTGGAAGCGGTGCTGATCCGCGAAGGGCGGGGGCGGCGGCTGGCGGCCGTGCTGTTCGGCGCCGAAATCATTGGGTTGTCGGCGCTGTTCCTGGTGCTCTGGGGCGGCGGCGGGGCCTTCGCGCTGGTCGCCTCGCGCCTGGCGCAGACAGGCTCGGCCGCGCTGGCCCTTGCCTCCCTCGTGCCGCTGCCGAGGCCATCCCGCTTCGACCTCGGCGCGACGATCCGGATCGCACGCTTCGGGGGCGGCCTGGCGGGCAGCCGGGTGTCGGGCTGGCTCAACCAGTCGGGCGCGGACCTCGTGATCGGCGTCGTGCTGTCGGCGGAGGCGGTCGGGCTTTTCCGCATGGGCGCGCGGCTGTCGCTGGCGCTGGGGCAGATCACCGTCTATGGCGCGAGCGCGGCACAGCTTGCCTTCCTTGCCCGGCACGGTTCGCGGGTGAGGCCGGCACATGCTTTCCTGTCGGCGCTCCGGCTGCACCTGCTGCTGGCGGCGCCGCTGCTGATCGCCGCCGCGGTGCTCGGCCCCCCGCTGATCGTGGCGCTGCTCGGCACGGCATGGACAGGCGCGGCATCGGTGTTCAGGATCCTGTGCCTGGCGATGCTGCCGGCGATCGGCACCCATCTCGCCACCAACCACCTGATCGCGACGGGCCATTCGCGGCGGGTCTTCGTTCTGCACGCGATCGCGGCCGTGGTCACGATCGCCGTGATCCTGCCCGCCGCCCTGGCGGGGGTGGAAGCGGCGGCGCTGGCCAAGCTGGGCGCCAATTGCGGCGTCCTGGTGCTGGCGCTGGTGGCGACACGGGAATTGCGACCACGGGTGCAGCGCGGCGTGCTGCTCATGTCCGGACAGACGCTGCTTGCCTCCCTCGCGATGGCCGCCGCTTCCCTCGGGCTGCTCGCCGTGCTGCCGGCAACCGCCACGCTGCTTCCTCTGGTCGCAGAGTTGAGCCTGGCCGGGATCGTCGGGCTGGTCGCCTTCGTCGCCGTCGCACGCGTGTCCGGCCTGATGCGGCCGGGCTTGCTGCGGCTGCTGCGGGCGCGGATCGCCAGGCGGCCGCGCGGGCCATTTGCCAGGGCCGCATAGCGCGATGTCCGACCCGACCGCACCCGAACTGGTTCAGCGGGGCCGGACGTTGTTCCAACCTGCGGCGCCCCAACCGGCCACACGCGGGCCGGCCCGTTCAATTGGCCAGCCGGAGCCGGATCAGAAATTCATTCTGGGCGTATTCCTGCAGTCCTGGCGAGGAGGTCAACCGGGTCACATGGCGGTAACTCGCACTTACCGAGGCACGGCGGTTGAGCAGCCATTGCATGGATACGGTGGCCAGTACATCGGCGGCCCGTTGCGAAGGGTTTCTGTATTCGCGCAGATCATAGCCAAGCTCGACGCTGCCGATCACGTTCTGGCGGAATTCGCGGTCCACCCGAACCGTCGCGAGGCTGCGCAGGAAGCCCGGCCCGAGCGCGCGCACGCTGTCATCCACGCCGCGCCGCACGCGCAGGTTCACGGTGGTCAGCAGGCTGGGCGCGTAGGTCAGGCGCAGGTCCACGCCCAGCCCCGCGATCGCGCGGCGCCCCGGCTCCCGGAATTCGCGGCGCGCATAGCCGATGCCAATGGCGAATTGATAGACGCCGTCGAAATCATAGACCGCGCCGACCAGTGCTTCCCATGTCCGTGCATCCAGGGAGGTAAGGCCGCGGCCGCGCGTCGCCGTCTCTTCCGCCGTCAGGTCGAAGCGGAGCGCCCGGCCGGGCGAAAACCGATACGCAACGCCCACGCCCCCGCCCCAGGCGTTGTAGTCCGTCGCGAAATCCGGTGCCTGCGTCCCGTCGGCCCGAAAGCGGACCTGGCGGTATTGCCCGAACCCGTCCAGCTCAACCCGGTTGAAGCGGGTCCGCCCGCCAAGCCGGAACCGATCCTCGTCGAACACGACGGGCCGCTGCAGGCCGAATTGCGCCACATCGAGGGACTGCACCGCGAAATTTCCGCGCTGCCGCGTCACGCGGGCGTCGAGCGACGAGCCCTCCGCCACATCCAGCCGCCCATAGGCATCGATCAGCCAATCACGCCAGTCGAGCTGCCGGGAAGAGAAGAAGCGGCGGTCCGTCAGCCCCGCCTCGAACCGCAGCTCATGGCGGCTCCATTGGCTGCTGAGCACGCCGCGCAGCCCCACCTCCGAGAAGGCGGAGGAACGTCGGTTGCGCTGCGCGCCGAGCAGGTTGTCGTCGAAACCGAGGCCGAGCTCCGCCGAGGTATCCAGCCGGAATGCGCCGAGCCGCAGGCCTGGCGGATCGAACAGCGGACGCGGACGGGTCAGGACCGTCACGCCACGCGCCGCCGCGGCGGCATCAAGGGGGCGGCTGATCGGCGGGCGCTCGGGCTCCGGCGGCGGTGCCGGCAGGTCGGACTGGGCAAGGGCCGGCGCCGCCAGGAAACCTGCCAGCAGTGCCGTAGGTGCCCATGGGCATCGCCACGCCAGGATCTCGGGTCGGAATCGCATTGCGTCGCTCCTGCAGCGCGGCTCAGCGTGGGACTGGCCGCTCCTTGGTGATGCACCGAAAAATAGGCGGCAACAACACATAAATATTGCACCAGAATGCGCCCAGGAGTTTAATCGCATGATGAGAATTCGCCATACCACCTATGCTTGTGTGCTTGCCGCGGCAGCGCTCGTCGGTGGGTGCGCAACTCCCGGCGCAAATCTGCCGCCGTTGCCCGCAACCGCGCCAGTACCCTATCGTCTTGGCGCCGAAGATCAATTGCGCGTCACAGTCTTCGACGACACGCGGCTCAGTGGCACATTCCGGGTCAGCGACGTTGGCGAGATTTCCATTCCCCTAGTGGGAAGGTTGCGGGCGCGCGGACTTACACCCGAAGAACTCGAGGCGGCACTGGTGAACGAGTTCAGCCGGCGTGACCTGATCAGCATCCCCGCCGTGGCGGTCGAGGTGCAGGCCTACCGGCCGATCTTCGTCCTCGGCATGGTGGAGCGCAGCGGGCAGTTTCCGTTCCAGCCGGGCCTGACGGTCCAGGCCGCCGTCGCGCTGGCCGGCGGGTTCAATTTCAGGGCCGTGCAGGACACGGTCGTCGTGATGCGGGCGGCAGAGGGCGAACCGGCCCGCGAATACCGCAGCGACCGCATGACCCTGCTGCAGCCCGGCGATGTGGTGACCGTCCTCGAACGCTGGTTCTGACCCCACGTCGGCTCAAGCCGCCGCGAGGCTACGCACCGCCGCGGTGGCATGGGCTGCCGCCCTGGCATGGGCGGCGGCGGCAAGGCATGCGTGCCGCGCCGGAAACTCGGCCAGCCCCCGCAGCATCTCGGCAGCGGCATCCGTGTCCGGTTCGGCCCAGAGGCTGTGACCATAAATGCCGGCAGCGTCCACCACCGGCACCAATCGCGACGGGACCAGCAGGCTGTCCGCGTCCGACATGAAATCGACGTTGCCCGACCAGCCGGTCGCCACCACCGGCACGCCATGGGCCATGGCCTCCAGCATCGGCAGTCCGAAGCCTTCGGCCCGATGCAACGACAACAGGACATCCGCCGCGCGGAACAGGGCGGCAAGGGCGTCGTCGTCCAGGAAGGAGGCGATGATGCGGGCGTTCGGCAGGCCCTCCAGCGCTGCCGTGACCTCCGCCGGCGGCGTGCCAGGTGCCAGTTTCACGACCAGGCGCGCCCTGGCCGATGGGCCGAATGCCCTGCGGAAGGCCTCTATCGCCCCGAGCGGGTTCTTCCGTGACAGGCTCGATCGGCTGTCGGCAAGGGTGAGGACGGTGAAGGGCGCGGACGGATCGCGCCGACGCGGCGGATGCGGCGGCACGACATGCGGCACCACCCGCACCGGGCGGGAGAACATCCGCCGCAGGCTGTCGGCGGCGAAGCGGCTCGGTGTCCAGATTTCATGGACGAGGTCCGCGAACGGCTTCCATTCGGGGGGCGGATCCGGCAGCTCCCAGGCCCAATAGCCGACGCGCCATGCATCGCGCGCCTCAGGCAGGACGGCATTCAGCAGGCTGGCGGTCTGCGGGGCGCCACAATGGATCACATAGGCCGATGCCGGCGCGTGCGGCAGGTGCCAGAACGGGTGGCGCAGCGCATGCCCGCCGTCCAGCAGCGCGGCGCCCGGCCATGCCGCCGCCTGCAGCCGCGCGCCCTGCGCGATTCCGTTGCGGCGGTCCAGTGCGGCCACGATCGCGACATGGGTGAAGTCGCGCGCCGCGGCCGCTCCGTGCAGCCGCATGCCGGCACGCATGCGGCAACCGGCGAGATAGGCGGGAGTGAGCGCCGAGCGAAGCGCGCGCGCGATCACAGCTCAAGCACCCGTTCCGGCGTGAGCCGGCCGCGTGCCGCATCCCACAAGGCAATCAGATTGCCGCGCAACCTTCCCCGGCGATCCACATGCGCCTGCGGCCGCGGGGCATGGGCCAGGTTGGCCGCCAGGTTCCGCGCGATCCGCAGGGCGGCGTAGCGGTAGGGATAGGCACCGCCGCCGGTCTTCCGCGCGAGGTAGAGCGGATTGGCCACCTGCGAATAGCCGAGCCGCACGCCGGAGCCGCGCCCGCGCTTGGTGCCGAGATGCACGCCCCGCGCGCCGGGCAGCCGGCACACCCGCCCGAAGGCACCGAGCCGCCTGGTGAAGTCCACATCCTCCTGCCAGGCGTAGAGCGGCAGGCGCTCATCCACGCGCAGGCCATGGGCCATCGCCGGCGCGACGCGGATCGCCATGTTGCACCCGTAGCCGGCAAAGGCCGGCACCGGGGGGACGGGCCCCGCCGGCCGGGCGAGGTCCGCGCGCACCAGTGCACGGGCCGCGTCGGGATCCAGTCCGGGCCCGCCGATGCCGTCCGCGATCAGGGTGCCGGTCGCCACGACGAGCATCGGGTCGGCCAGGAAAGCCGCCTCGATGGCGGCCAGATACCCTGGCGCGGGCAGGAAATCATCGTCGAGGAAGAGCAGGACGTCGCAATCCGCTGCCGCGTCGAGCAGCGCATTGCGCTGGCGCGGCAGCCCGGCTGCGGCGAACAGGATGTCTGGCCTGGCCTGGGCAGCGGCGATGTCCGCGACGTCGGACGGCGCAGTCGCGCAGACCAGCAATCGGTCCGGCTGGCGGGTCTGGGCGGCGAGTTCGGCGATGGTCTCGCGCAGGACCGCCGCCCGTCCCGCGGTCGCGATCCCCACCGCGATCCGCAGGCGTTGCGGAAGCGGCAGAGCGGCGGCGGATGGCCGAAGATGCATGGACAAACTGGCCTTCCCAAGAAAGAAGCGCGCGCCGCGCGGTCATGCTGGCGCATCCTGGCTGCGGTCATGGCTGCGGTCATGGCGCGATGGGCGGCATGCAGCGGGCCGTCGCGCCATCAACCCACAAGATAGACATCCCAACCGACCAATGGTTGCGCCCGAAAATAAATAGAATTTCGCGCAACCCTTGCTCAGCTGGGTCGTTCCTTCCGCTGCGATGCTTCCACCGCTTCAGCGGGAGGACTTCACTTTGACCCAAAGCCTGAACGGACCTTCCACGAACCATCACGGGTTGCCCCCCGCAGCATCGCACCAGGTCCTCGGTGTTCCCTTCACCGGCGCCCTCGGCATGCTGCGCCGCAATCGTTTCTTGATCGCCATCGTCGTCGTGGCCGGCGTCGCGGGCGGCTATGCGTTGATCGACACGCTGCCGGCCCAATACACGGCCGAAACCACCATCCTCGTTCAAAGCCGCCGCACCGCGGTCAGCGACCTCCAGGCGATCGGGACCGAACCCGGAGCGCCCGGCGAGATGCGCACCCAGATCGACCTGCTGAGGTCTCCCGCCCTTGCGCGCGAGGTGGTCGAGGATCTCGGCCTGGTGGAGCACCCCGATTTCGTCCGTTCCGCGGGGCTGCCCGCGCAGCTTGTCGGTGGGATTCGCAACGCGATCGGCTTCGGCACCACCGGCGGGCCGCCGCTGACCGCCGAGCAGCGGATCGATCTGGCGGCCTCGGAGCTGCTGGGACGCATCAGCGTGCGGAACGAATTGCGCTCGAACGTGTTGCGCCTCGGCGTCACCACCGGCAGCGCGGCGCTCAGCGCGCAGGTCGCCAACCGCTTCGCCGACCGCTTCCTCGATCTCAGCCGCCGCCAGAAATACGAGGCTGCCCGGCGCGCCCAGGAATGGCTGGAGGGGCGGCTGCAGGAGCTTGCGGCGAACTTCCGCACGGCCGAGGCGCGCGTCATGCAGTTCCGTGCCGAGCATGGGCTGGCCGACGTCGCCGCCGATCGGCGTGGCATGACCCCGCGCACGCCATCCGTCGCCGCGCAGCAACTGGCCGAGGTGACCCGCCAGGTCGTCCTGATCGCGGGCGAGCGCACGCGGCTGGAGGCGCAAATCCAGCAGGTAGAGGCCGCGATGGGATCGCCGGGCGAGCGCAGCGCCCTGGCAGAGGTCCTGGACTCCCCCCTGATCCAGCGGCTGCGCGAAGCCGAGGCCGTCGCGCGGGGCCGTGAGGCGGAGATCGCGAGCCGCGCGGGCGCGCGCAATCCCGACCTGATCGCCGCCCGCGCCCAGACGGCCCAGGCGCGCAGCCAGGTGGAGATCGCGACCCGCAACGCGCTTGCAGGCCTCGAGAACGCGTTCGCCTCGACCCGGGCGCAGGAAGCCTCGCTACGCGCCTCTGTCGCCGCGCTGCGCGAAGCTGTCTCGGCCGAGCAGCGGGCCGAGCAGGAGCTTGCCCAGCTGCAGGCGGAAGCGGAGGCGAGCCGCACGATCTTCGAAAGCTTCCTCGGCCGCGCGACGCAGATGGCCAACATGGCGGGCATCCAGGAACCGGATGCGGCGGTCGTGTCACCGGCCGTGATGCCCGTCTCGCCCTCGGGGCCGCGCAGGACCCGATGGCTTGTGCTCGTGGCGCTCGCGTCGCTGGTGTTCGGGGTCGTGCTGGCGGTGCTGCGCGAACGGCTGCGCAGCGGCATCAGCGGCCCGGCCGACCTCGAGGCCACGATCGGCTTCGACACCCTGGCCATTGTGCCGACCATCCCATTGCGCGTCAGCGGGGCGCTGAACGAGGGTGGCCGGGACTGGCCGGATGCCGATGCCGCGCTGGGGCGGCTGCGGGCGTCGCTCGCGGCATTCGGCGACGGCGGGCGATCGCAGGTGGTCGCCGTCACCTCGGCCGTGCCGGACGAGGACAAGAGCCAGATCGCGGGGGCCTTTGCCAAGGGCGCCTCCGAAGCCGGGCTGCGCGTCCTTCTGGTGGATTGCGACATGCATCGCCCGGCCGTCGGGGAACTGTTCCGGCTGGCACGCGAGCCGGGCCTCGCCGACCTGCTCGCCGCCCGGCAGATCGCCGGAACCGACGCCCCGGTCAGGCGCCTTTCGGCCACGCTGGACATCCTGCCCACTCCCTGCTCGCGGCAAAGCCCGACCGAGCTTCTCGCCTCGCCGCTGTTCGCGCGGATGATCGAGGAGTGGCGCGGTCGCTACGATCTGGTCGTGCTCGACACGCCGCCGCTTCTCGCGGTGCCGGACCTGCTGGCCTTCAGCCGGTACTGCGATGTCGCGCTGTTGGCCACGGCGTGGCGGCGCACACCCCGCCCGGTGGCGGCCGCGGCCGCGCGCATGCTCCGCAATGCGCCCGGCATCCGCACCTACGGCGTGCTGACCCATGTCAACCTGAAGGAGTTCTCGAGCGACCGCGACAGCCCGCTCGCCTATGTCCAGCGCCGGCATCCGCATTATGCGGCATTGCCGGATCGACGCGGCGCGGCATGACAGCCACGCTCCTCGGGCTCGTGGTCATCGGGCTGGGCATCGCCGCCGCGGCGCGGCCGGCCGTGCTGGTGGCGCTGGTCCTGGTCGGCGGCATCTTCGATGCCGCGGCCGCGCTGGTGGTGGGCGGCGGCTTTGGCGTGCCGGTCGCGATGGTGCCCGCGCTGCTGCTCGCGGGCCATGTGGTCGCGCAATATGCGCTCGGCATGCGCTACCCGGGGGAAGCCCTGGTATTCCGCGCCATGCTGCCGCTGCTGCTGCTGGCCGCATGGGCCGTGCTGTCGGCGCAGGTGCTGCCCGACCTCTTCGGGGGCCGGATCATGGTCTGGCCGAACAGGCCGGACCCGCTCGCGCCCGTGGCGGTGCCGCTGCAGCGGGACAGCGGCAACGTGACGCAGACCCTCTACATCGTCACCAACACCATCATCTCGCTGCTGGCCGCCGTGTTCCTGACGCGCGCGGCGATTCCCTGGGGGCGGCTCGTCGAGGCCTATCTGCTCGGCGGCTATGCCGTCGTGATCCTGTGCTTCTGGAATCTCGCCGCAAGGCTCGGCGGCGTGTGGTTCCCGGCGGAGCTGCTCTATTCCAACCCCAGCTGGGCCATCGTGGAGCAGTGGCTTGGCCCGGTGCCGCGGATCCAAGGCCCGTTCTCGGAGCCTGCCGCGCTTGCGGTGTATCTGAGCGGCCTGTGCATGGCCTGCCTCTCGCTCGCGATCGCGGGATGGCGGCGTTTCCGGCCGATGCTGCTGCTGCTGCTCGCCATTGCCTGCATGCTGCTTTCCACCTCGACGACGGGCCTGGCCGTGCTGGCGGCTGGGCTGCCGCTCATGCTGCTCGCCGCGGCGGGAACGGCCGACGCCCGGCGCCTCGCGGCGATCGCCCGCACCATGGGGGTGCTGGTGGCCGCAGCGGGCGCTGCCGTCGCGGTGCTGGTGCTGGCCGTGCCAGGGCTGCCCGACATGGCCGGTGTCGTCATCGAGGCTTCCCTGGACAAGGCCGACAGCGATTCCTTCGCCGGGCGCGCCGAGGCCGACCGGCTGGCCATCGAGGCGATGGTCGCCACCGGCGGCCTGGGCGTCGGCTGGGGCAGCACGCGCTCGTCGAGCCTGATCCCCGGCATTCTCGGCAATGGCGGCGTACCGGGGCTGTTGCTCGTGCTGCTGCTCTGCTGGAACGTCCTGCGCCTCACGCTGCGGGCGCCCGGCCCGGCGTGGCATCCGGCGCGTTTCGCGATCATGGGCTTCGGCGCCGCAATCTTCGGGCAGCTTGCCGCGGCGCTGGTGTCGGCGCCAGGCATCACAAACGTGCTGTTCTTCCTGCAGCTTGCGATTGTCGTCGGTGCCGCCGTGCGCCTGCGGCAGGACGCCCTGGAATCGTCCCGCCTGGCCTGGGGCGTTCCCGCCGCATCGGTCACATTGCGATGACGCGCCCCTCGGTCCTCGTGAACGGCCGCTTCATGGCGCAGTCGCTGACCGGCGTGCAGCGCTTCGCGACCGAGACCCTGGCCGCGCTGGACCGCCATGCGGCGGCGACGGGCTGGGAGGGCATCGAACTCGCCGTGCCGTCGGATGTGGCCGGGCTGCCGGCGCTGTCCGCCATCCGCGCCGTGCGGCATGGACGGCGGTCGGGCCAGGCATGGGAGCAGCTGGAACTGCCCGCCCTCGCGGCGGGCCGGATGATCGTCAGCCTCGGCAACACGGCGCCGCTGCGGGCCGGGCGGCGCCAGGTGGTGGTGATCCATGACGCCGGCGTGTTCGACACGCCGCAATCCTACGGCTTCGTGTTCCGCGCCTGGTACCGGATCATGCAGCGCCGCCTGGCGCGGCAGGGCGCCACGATCGCGACGGTCTCGCGCTTCTCGCGCGGGCGGATCGCGCCGCATCTCGGCATTCCCCAGGAGTGCATCCCGGTGCTGCGCGAGGGCGGGGAACATCTGCTGCGGGCCCCGCCGGACCAGGGCATCCTTGAACGCCACCGGCTCATGCCCGGCGGCTTCGCCCTCGTGGTCGGCAGCCTCGCGGCCCACAAGGGACTTGAGGCGCTGGCCGCACCCGCCGCGCTGCTTGCCTGCCGCGGCATGCGCGTCGCCATCGCCGGCGGGCTCGACACGCGCGTCTTCCAGGATGCCGGGGCCGCCGGGCACGGACGGCTCCAGCGGCTCGGGCGGGTCACCGATGCGGAGCTCCGTGCCCTCTACGAGGCCGCCGCATGTCTGCTCTTTCCGTCGCGCTACGAGGGCTTCGGCCTGCCGCCGGTCGAGGCGATGGCCTGCGGCTGCCCGGTGATCGCCGAGGGCTCCGGCGCCGTCGCGGAGATCTGCGGCGATGCCGCGCTCTACGCCCCGTTCGGCGAGGGCGCGGCCGCCGCGCTGGCCCGCCTGCTGGACGAGCCGGACCTGGCCGGGCGCCTCGTCGCG
>SKWC01000333.1 GCA_007129145.1 Rubritepida sp. | reverse complement strand
GGCGGCGACCAGGCGCTCATCGCCCAGGCGCTCGCGCGCCGCGCTGCCGCGTTCGAAGATCAGGTCGGGCGCGCTGGGCGTGTCCGAAGCCTGCGCGGGCGGTGGCACGCGGAAGGGCGCGTCGGCGGCGCGGATCAGCGGCGCCTCGCGCGGGTCCATCGCGCCCTGGCCCCAGAGCAGGACGCCGAACAGCGCCGAAAGCGCCACAAGGCCGGCGATCAGCAGCCAGCCGAAGGGCGGGATCCCCCATCCCGCCCGCGTCCTCGTGCGCGGGCGAACCCGCCAGGAGGGCAACGCGGTGTCACTCATCGCATCTCCTCGACCGGCGCGACCCCCATCACGCCAAGCCCGGACCTGATCACCGCCGCGGTCGCGGCCACCAGGGCCAGGCGCGCCCGTGTCCCCTCGGGGTCGCCTTCCTGGATGAATCGCAGGGAGGCATCTTCCCTGCCCTTGTTCCACAATAGATGAAAATCCGCCGCCAGGTCATTCAGAAAAAACGCGACCCGGTGCGGTTCGCGCGCCGCGGCGGCGGCCTCCACCAGCCGCGGCCAGGCAGCCATGCGCCGGATCAGGGCAAGCTCGGCCGGGTCGCTCAGCGCATCCAGCGGCGCGGTGGCCAGGCCCGTGGGCTCGCCCGCCGCGCGCAGCACCGAGCGGCAGCGCGCATGGGCGTATTGGACGTAGAACACCGGGTTGTCGCGCGACTGCTGGACCACGAGGTCCAGGTCGAACTCCATCTGGGCGTCGGCCTTGCGCGTCAGCATGGTGAAGCGCACCGCATCCCGCCCGACCTCGTCGATCAGGTCGCGCAGCGTGATGTAGCTGCCCGCGCGCTTGGACATGCGCACCGGCTGGCCGTCCTTCACCACATGCACGATCTGGGTCAGCACCACATCCAGCGGCACGGTGCGGCCCGACAGCGCCGCCACCGCCGCCTGCATGCGCTTCACATAGCCGCCGTGGTCGGCGCCCCAGACATGCACCAGCGCCGCGAAGCCGCGCTCCAGCTTGCCCAGGTGGTTCGCGATGTCATTGGCGAAATAGGTGCCCGACCCGTCTGACTTGCGCAGCGGGCGGTCCACCTCGTCGCCGAAGTCGGTGGCGCGGAACAGCGTCTGCTCGCGCGGCTCCCAATCCTCGGGGGTCTTGCCCTTGGGCGGCTCCAGCACGCCGCGGTAGATCAGCCCCTGGCCGGCCAGCTTCGCCTCGGCCTGGTCCAGCTTGCCCTCCGCGACCAGCGCGGCCTCGCTGACGAAGATGTCGTGCCGCACGCCGAGAGCCGCCAGGTCGTCGCGTATCATCGCCATCATCATCGCCACGGTGGTCTCGCGCACCTCCGCGAACCAGCGGTCGGGGCCGGCCATGCCGGGGCCGTGCACGGTGTTCGCCTCGGCCAGCGCGTCGCCGTGGTGGCGGGCCAGCGCCTCGCCCACCGGGACCAGGTAGTCGCCGCGGTATTGCAGCCCGCCGGGAATGAGCTGGGCGTATTCATCCTCGGTCAGCGTGGTGCCCAGCGCCTGGAGGTAGCGCCAGTAGGCGGCATAGGCCAGCGCCTGCACCTGCGCGCCCGCGTCGTTGATGTAGTATTCGCGCGTGACGTCATGGCCCGCCTTGGCCAGCAGCCCGGCCAGCGCATCGCCCACCACCGCACCGCGGCAATGGCCCACATGCATCGGGCCCGTGGGGTTGGCCGAGACATATTCGACGTTCACGCGGCCCGGCTTCGGCGCGCCCTGGCCGTAGTCCTCCCCGGCGGTCAGGATCGCCGGCAGCTGCGCGCGGATGAAATCCTCGCGCAGGCGGATGTTCACGAAGCCCGGCCCGGCCGGGGCGGCCTCGGCCACCTCGGGCGCCTGCATCAGCCGTTCGGCCAGGGCGGCGGCCAGTTTCTGCGGGGGCTGGCGCGCGGCCTTGCCCACCACCAGCGCGGCGTTGGTCGCCATGTCGCCATGCGCGGCCTCGCGCGGGGGCTCGACGGTGGCGCGTGCGAAGGCGTCCCCGGGCAGTTCGGGCAGCAGCTCGCGCAGCGCCGCGATGACCCGGCCGCGCAGATGGGCGAAGATGTCCTGGCTCATGGGGCGCGGTTGTGCGGCCCGGCGGGGTGTTTCGGCAAGAGGGCGCCCCTCCCGCCGAGGTGGCTCACTCCACCAGGGCGCCGCCGCCGAACCACCAGGCCAGGCCGGCCAGCAGCAGCCAGCCCACGCTGCCCATGATGGCGAGGCTCAGCGCGATGCCGAACAGGCCGAAGATGGCGCCGCCGATGATGGTGCGGGTGTCCTGCTCCATCATGCCGATCGCCATGATCATGCAGGCCAGCGAGGGCGGGCCGTTGGTGAAGGGCAGGGGGATAACGACGATGCAGCTCAGGATCACGCCATAGGCGCCGATCAGGCGCTCGCCGTTGCGGGTGGTGATGATGGAGGGGCGCGGCCGCACCCAGCGCTCCACCCGCTGCAACCAGGGCACCGAGCGCGCGGTGATCATCCACAGGTCCGAGCGCTTCATCGAGCGTCGCGCCAGGAATTGCGGCAGGCGCGGCGCGGGCAGCCCGTAGGCGAGCTGCGCGCACAGGATCATCAGCGGGATGCCGAAGATCGGGCTGAGGCCGGGAATGTAGATCGGCAGCAGGTTGGGCAGCGCGAACAGAATGATCAGCACCCCGTAGCCGCGCTGGCCGAGGGCGTTGATCAGGTCGCCCAGCGTCACCCGCTCCTCCGGCCAGTCGCGTGCAATCGAGCAGATGAGCTCCGAGATCGGCAGCGGGTGGCTGGCCGCGACCGTCGGCGCCTCAGTCCGGTTGTCTATGACGCATCCACTCCTCGCGCTGCGCGGTTCCACCATCGCGGGGGCGGACCACCGCAGGCTATATAGATGGGCGTGGCTTTGCGTCCAATGAAGAACTCAGGACGCCGGCCGCGCCGGCGGCCCGCCTTCCTCGCCGGGCAGGGCGATGCCGGTCAGCGCCTGCCACACCCGCAGCACGAAGGCGTCGTCGCGCCCGCCATGGCCCAGCGCACGCTGCGCCACGAACAGCTGCAGCGCCTGGGCGGCCAGCGGCACCGGCATCGCGGCCTCGCGCGCCATCGCCTCCACCAGCCCCAGGTCCTTCACGAAGATGTCCCCGGCCGAGAGCGGCGTGTCGTCGCCTGCCAGCACATGGGTCATGCGGTTCTCGAACATCCAGGAATTGCCGGCCGCGCTGGTGACCACGCCATAGGCGGTGTGCGGATCCAGCCCCGCCTTCAGCGCCAGCGCCATGGCCTCGGCCGCGGCGGCGATGTGCACGCCCGCCAGCAGCTGGTGAACCACCTTCATCGCGGCACCCTGACCCGGCGCATCGCCCAGCCGCCAGACCTTCCCCGCGATGGCGTCCAGAACCGGGGCCGCGGCGGCGAAGGCGGCGTCGCTGCCGGATGCCATCACGGTCATGCGCCCCTCGCGCGCCGCCACCGCCCCGCCCGAGACGGGCGCGTCGAGGTAGAGCAGGCCCTGCGCC
>SKWC01000400.1 GCA_007129145.1 Rubritepida sp. | reverse complement strand
TGGTGGGCGCACTAGGGCTCGAACCTAGGACCTACTGATTAAGAGTCAGCTGCTCTACCAACTGAGCTATGCGCCCGCCCAGGGCAGCGTATTTAGCCTCCGGGGCCCGGATGTCCAGCCCCCGGCTGCATGGAAGCCATGCCAAGCGGGTATTTCCCGCCGCCCGCCGGGCGTTCCTGCACATAGGTCGGCCAGGCCAGGCCGGTGACGCGCCCGCGCAGTGCCGCCAGCAGCGCCAGCCCCTCCTCCACCGGCACATGGAAGCGCGCGGTGCCCGGCGCGGGGTCCAGCTGGTGCAGGTAGTAGGGCTTCACCCGGTGGCGCAGCATGGCGCGCAGCAGCGCCTCCAGCGCGGCGGGCGTGTCGTTCACGCCGCGCAGCAGCACGCTCTGGCCCAGCAGCACCGCGCCTGCGCCATGCAGCGCGCGCAGCGCCGCCCCGGCCGCGGGCGTGAACTCCGCCGCCGCATTCGCATGCACGCAGATGAACAGCGGCTTCGCCACATCCAGCGCCGCCAGCAGCGCCGGCGTGATCCGCCCGGGGTCCGCCACCGGCACGCGGCTGTGGATGCGCAGCACCTCGACATGCGGCAGGGCGGCAAGCCGCGCCAGCATGTGCCCCAGCCGCCGCGGCGAGAGGATCAGCGGGTCGCCTCCGGTCAGGATCACCTCGCGCACCGCCGGGGTCGCGGCGAACCAGTCCAGCGCGGCCTCCAGCTCGGCCTCGGTCAGCAGCCCGCCATCGGGGCCCACCGCCTCGCGCCGGAAGCAGAAGCGGCAATAGACCGGGCAGGCCAGCAGCGGCTTCAGCAGCGCGCGGTCGGGATAGCGGTGCACCACGCCCTTGATGGGGGTGAAGGGCGCGTCGGCCGTAGGGTCGTCCAGCTCATGCGGGGCGGTGATGGCCTCGGCCGGGTCGGGGATGTACTGCGCCGCCACATCGGCATGGCCGGCGCGGATCAGCGCCGCCACATCGGGTGTCAGCGCCACGGCATAGCGCGCCTCGACCGGGGCGATCTCGGCCGCGCGGGCGGGCGTGATCAGCGCGGCCGCCGCCAGGTCGCCCGCGCTGCGAAGGGTCCGCTTCATGGTGCGGCCGGCTTTGCCCTGCTATCCCGCCCGGCGCAATGGCCCATTGGAACCCCGAGCGCCTGGCGGCGCGCCTGCCCTTCCTCGACGCCCGCGCGCGGCTGACCGCCGCCACCCGCGCCTTCCTCACGGCGCGCGGCTACCGCGAGGTGGAGACCCCCTGCCTGATGCCCGCGCCCGGCATGGAGGTGCATCTGCGCGGCTTTCGAACCGGCTTCGATCCGCATCTGGGCCAGGGCGAGGCGCGTGCGCTGTGGCTGCGCACCTCGCCGGAACTGGCGCTGAAGCGGCTGCTGGTGGCGGGCGCCGGCCCGGTCTTCGAATTGGCGCGGGTGTGGCGCAATGGCGAGATCGGCGCGCGCCACGCCCCGGAATTCACCATGCTGGAATGGTACCGCCCCGGCCTGCCGCTGGACGGGCTGATGGACGAGGCCGAGGCGCTCGTCCGCACCCTCTGCCCACCGCGGGTGGCCCATGACGGGATCGAGACGGACCTCTCCCTTCCCTTCCAACGCATCACCTGCGCGGAGGCGTTCAGCCGCTGGGCCGGGCTGGACCTGCTGGCCAGCATTCGCCCCGACGGCAGCGGCGATTCGGCCGCGCTGGGCGCGCGGGCGGATGAATCCTGGGAGGACGCCTTCTTCCGCCTGCTGCTGGATCACGTGGAGCCGCATCTGGGCCGCGAATGCGGCGCCTTCCTGACCCATTGGCCGGCCCCGCAGGCGGCGCTGGCGCGGCGCGACCCGGCCGATCCGCGCGTGGCGCTGCGCTTCGAGATGTTCGTCGCGGGGGTGGAACTCGCCAACGCCTTCGACGAACTCACCGACGCGGCCGAACAGCGCGCCCGCTTCGCCCATGACGTGGCCGAGCGCACGCGCCTGTATGGCGCGGAAAACGCATGGCCGGTGGACGAGGATTTCCTCGCCGCGCTGGAGCACGGCATGCCGGCCGGCAGCGGCATCGCGCTCGGCTTCGACCGGCTGGCCATGCTGGCCAGCGGGGCGCGCCGCATCGAGGATGTGCTGTGGCTGGCGGGGTATCCCTACTCCGCCGCCTGAGCCGGCTTCCACACCGGCGGCGCCTCGCTGCCCACCTGGCCGGTGATGCGCTGATAGGCCTCGGGCCGGCGGTGGGCGGCGAAGTTGAAGATGGTGGTGCGGCCGAGGTTGCAGTCATCGAGGTTGCAGTCGGCGGTGATCAGCTCGTCGCCCCAGCTGGTGGCTTGGGCCATGATCTCGCCCTGCGGGTTCACGATGATGGAATGGCCGAACAGTTCGTGCCCGTCCTCGGTGCCGCCCTTCGCCGTGGCCACCCCGAAGCAGGCGTTCTGGTAGCAGCCCGAGCGGATGGACAGGTGGCTGTGCTCGACCCGCAGGTGGTGCGCCTCGAAGCCGCGGTTGTCCATGTTCAGGCTGGGGGTGTTGTAGCCGAGCATCACGATCTCGACCTGCTGCAGCCCCATCTCGCGCCACGCTTCCGGCCAACGCCGGTCGTTGCAGATCATCATGCCGATGTTGGCTTCCTGCCCGCCCACCGGCGCGCGCACCACCGGGAAGCCCAGGTTGCCCACCTCGAAATAGCGCTTCTCCAGGTGCTGCACCGTGCGGATCGGGTCGTAGTCGCGATGTCCGGGCAGGTGCACCTTGCGGTATTTCAGCACGATCTCGCCCGAGGGGTGCACATAGATCGCGGTGTTGTAGCGGTGCCCGTCGGGCGTCTTCTCGGCATAGCCGAGGTGGAAGCCGATGCCGTATTTGCGCGCGGCCTCGAACAGCGGGGCGGTTTCATTGGAGGGCATCGCGTGCTCGTACCAATGGTCGGCCCTGCTGATGTCCTCCTCGTACCAGCGCGGGAAGAAGGTGGTCAGCGCCAGCTCGGGGAAGACCACCACCTCGACGCCGCGCTGGTGCGCGCGTTCCATGAGCCGCAGCATGCGGCCCACCGCGACGTCGCGGCCCTCGGCCTTCTGGATGGGGCCCAATTGGGCGGCGGCGAGGGCGACGATGCGGGCCATGGCGGGACCTCCGGATGCTGCGCCGCGGCATGGTGGCAAGCCGCAGCGCGGTCGGCAAGGCGCGATCGCGGCCATTGCGCGTGCCGTTAACCGGGGATTCGCCAAGGCCTGGGCATGTTTCGTCCGCCGGGAGGGCTAATCATGTCAGGATTGCTGCGTTCCATCCGCCTGCCGCTCATGGCCATCACGCTGCTGCTGGCGGCTTTGGCGGTCGCGCCCGCGCTGTCCGCGCTGACCACGGCCTGGCACGACTGGGAGGCGCGGCGCGCCGCCGCGGCCATGAACCAGGCTGCCGGACGGCTGAACGAGGGCCTGTTCGAGCTGCTGCTCGAGCGTGCCCAGGGCAATGCCGCGCTGAGCGCCGAGGCCCCGGCCAGCGCCTCCGCCCAGGCCGCCATCGCCCGCCATCGCGAAACCTTCGAGGCGAAGCTGCAGGAGGCGATGGTCCATCTGCGCGCCGCCGCGCTGCCCGAGACGACGCGCATGCTGGCCGAGCTGGAGGCCATGGCGCCGCAGCTGGCCGCCTTGCGCACGCGCGCCGACGCGCAGATGCGCCTCGCCCTCGACGCCCGCGACGCCGACTTCGCCCGCGGTGGGCTGCACCGCGAGATCTCGCGCTTCGTCGCCATGCAGCAGGGCATCTGGGCCGACCTGCTGGCCGCCGCCGGCGCGGTGGACCCCGCGCTGGCGCGGCTGAACATGGTGAAGCAGGCAAGCTGGCTGGCGCGCGACGCCTCCGGGCGGGAGCGCAGCACGGTGGCCGGCGCGATCGCAGCCGGGACCGAGGTGACGGCGGCGGGGCGCGCCACCATCGCCGGCTCCCGCGGGGCGGTGGATTCCGCCTGGCGGCTGGTCGAGGCCGAGCCCGAGGTGCGCACGGAGCCGCGTCTGCTGGCGGCGCTGGCCGCCGCCCGCGCCCGCTACTTCGAGGAATTCCGCACCCTCAGCGCCCAGCAGTCCGAGCCCTCGGCGCAGCGCTTGGCGGCGGGCGACTTCATCAGCCGCACCACGCCGCTGATCGGCAGCCTGCTTGGCGTGCGCGACGCGGCCGATGCGGTCACGCAGGAGCGCGTGGAAGCCCTCGTCGCGGAGGCGCGCAACCGCGCCATCATGGCCGGTGGGGTGCTGCTGGGCACGCTGATGGCTCTGATGCTGGCGGGCTGGGTGGTGGCGCGGCGCGTGCTGAAGCCGGTGGCGGTGCTGCATGCCGCCACCGGGGAACTCGCGGCCGGGCGCTATGTTACGGAGGTGGCGGGGACCGCCCGGCAGGATGAGTTCGGCGCGCTGGCCCGCGCCCTGGAGACGCTGCGCCAGGAGGCGCTGCGCGCCCAGTCCCTGGACACCACGCGCGAGTCCGAGCGCGCCGCCGGCGCCGAGGAACGCCGCAAGGCGCGCGCCGACCTCGCCGGGCGGATCGAGACGGCGCTGGGCAGCGCGCTCTCGCGCATGGATGAGCGCCTGGCCACCCTGCGCGAGGCCGGCACGGCACTCAGCAGCAGCGTGGCGCAAACCGCGGGGCTGGCAGGCGAGGTGAGCGAGGATGCCGGCCTCGCCAGCCGCAACGTGCAGACCGTGGCGGCCGCTGCCGAGGAACTCTCGGCCTCGGTGAGCGAGATCACCCGCCAGGTCGCGGAGGCCGCCCGCGTGGCCGGCCGCGCCCTGGAGGAGACCCGCGCCACCGACGGCACCATGGCCGAACTGTCCAGCGCGGCTGGAAAGGTGGGCGAGGTGGTGCGGCTGATCAGCGACATCGCCGGCCAGACCAACCTGTTGGCGCTGAACGCGACGATCGAGGCGGCGCGCGCGGGCGAGGCCGGCAAGGGCTTCGCCGTGGTGGCGAGCGAGGTCAAGAGCCTGGCCGCCCAGACCGGCCGCGCCACCGGCGACATCGCCGCCCAGATCAACGCGATCCAGGCCGCGGCCGAGGGCGCGGTGCGCTCCATCCAGGGCATCGGCCAGGTCGTGGCGGAAATCCATGAGGTGGCGGGCGCCATCGCCGCCGCCGTGGAGGAGCAGGGGGCCGCCACGCGCGAGATCGCGCGGAACGTGGCCGAGGCCGCAACCGGCACCGACCGCGTCTCTGATCGCATGGGCACGCTGGGGCAAAGGGCCGCCGCCGCGGAGCAGTCCATCGAGCGGCTGCGCGAAAGCACCGAGGGCATCGCCAGGCAGGGCGCTGACCTGCGCGGCGAACTCAGCGGACTGCTGCAGGGGCTGCGCGCGGCCTGAACGCCGCGCCCCTACTCGGCCGGGCGCTGCTCCCGCCGCCGCTCGCGCAGGTGGCGGATCAGCGGCACGAACAGCACCAGCAGGATCATCGCGATGATGATCTGCGACACCGTCGAGGACAGCAGCAGCCAGTTGTCACCCTGCGCGATGATCAGCGCCATGCGCAAATTCATCTCGGCCATTCCGCCGAGCACCACGCCGAGCACGACCGGTGCCAGCGGGAAGCCCAGCCGGTCCATCGCGTAGCCGATCAGCCCGAAGCCGAACATCAGATACACGTCGAACATGCTGTCCTGCACCGAATAGACACCGACCACGCACAGCGCCAGCAGGCAGGGGGCGAGGATGGCGGGCGGGATGCGCAGGACGTTGGCGAAGATGCGCGACGCCAGCACGCCGCCGAAGAAGACCAGCAGCATGCTGGTCAGCAGCATCTGGATCATGAAGCCATAGACGGTGTCGGCATGGTCGCGGAACAGCGCGGGGCCGGGCTGCAGCCCGTGCACCAGCAGCCCGCCCAGGATCACCGCGGTCACCGCGCTGCCCGGCACGCCCAGGGTCAGCGCCGGGATCAGTGCCGCCGCGTTGTCTGCGTTGTTGCCGCATTCGGCGGCCGCCACGCCGCGCGGCTCGCCCTTGCCATAGGCGGCGGGGTTCTTCGCCGACCGCTTCTCCTCATTGTAGGAGAGGAAGGCCGCGAGGCTGCCGCCTGCGCCGGGCAGGATGCCGATGGCGATGCCGATCAGCGACGACCGGATCCAGGTCCGGATGAAGCTGGTCCATTGGTAGAACAGCCCCGCCGATGCGCGCAGCACCGCCATGCCCTCGCCCGCCGCGCGCTTCGCCGCGTCCTCGCACAGCATCAGGATGGGCGGCAGGGCATAGAGGCCGGTCAGCACCACCACCACATGCAGCCCGCCCGTGAGATACATGCTGTCGAATGTGAAGCGTTCATGCCCCGAGACATTGTCGATGCCCACGGTCGCCAGCAGCAGGCCGAAGCCCGCCGAGATCAGCCCCTTCACCGGGTCCTTGCCCAGCAGCACCGAAACGCTGGCCAGGCCGAACAGCGCCACCCAGAAATACTCGGCCGGGCCGAACAGCAGCGTGACCAGCACGAGCGGCGGAGCAAGCAGCATCAGCGCCAGCGCCGACATGCCGCCACCCGCCGCGGATGAAAGGCAGGAGATCTGCAGCGCGCGGGCGGCGTCGCCGCGCTGCGCCATGGGATAGCCGTCGAAGGTGGTGGCGACAGCGGCTGGTGTGCCGGGGATGCGCAGCAGAACCGCCGGGATGGCGCCGCCGTACATGGCGCCATTGTAGATGCCGGCCATCATGCCCAGCGCCACCAGCGGCTCCATGCCGAAGGTGAGCGGGATGAGCACCGCGATGCCCATGGTGGCGGACAGCCCGGGCAGAGCACCGATGACGATGCCGCCCACCACCCCCACGATCATCGCCAGCACGTTCTGCCAGGCGAACACGCCCGGCAGGGCATGGATCAATCCGTCCCACATGGCGTGTCAGTCCCGGTTTGTCAGTTGTCGAAGAAGGTGCCGGACGGCAGCCGCCGGCCGAAGGCGAAGACGAAAACCAGCCATACCATGGCCGTGAAGCCCAGTGTCACCGCAGGAACCACCCAGCCGCGCGCGCCGATCCCGTAGGCGAGCAGCGGCAGGAACACCAGCGTCGCCGGGAAATAGCCCACTGGCTGGACCGCGATGATGTAGGTCACGGTCAGGCCCAGCGCGAGCGCGAGGTTGCGTGCGTTGCTGATGAATGCCTGCTCAGGCGCGCCGCGCCGCATTCCCTGCACGAACATGATTGCCGCCAGGATGCCCACGGCGCCCAGGATCATCTGCGGGAACATGGCCGCGGCCGGCGCCACGTCGCTCATGTAGACCCAGCCTGCGCCGACCACCGCCAGGATGGCCATTGCGGCGATGCTGTCGCGGTGCAGTGTCATCGATTGTCCAGCCTCATACCGCCTGCCATCACTGCCGCCACGGGTTCGTGCGCCAGAGGTCGGCGATTTCCTCGTTCTTCGTTGCCAGATAGGCGCGGACCTCGTCCCGAGGCATGTGGTTGAGCAGGATCCCGCGCATCCGCGCCTGGGCAAGGAACTCGGGGTCGGCGACTGTACGGGCCAACGCTCCGGACAGCCGCTCCATGATCTCCGGCGGCGTGCCGGCTGGCGCCGCCAACCCGCGGTCGGTGCCGGCAACCACATCGATCCCCTGCTCGCGCATCGTTGGCGCCTCAGGCAGCGCGTCGCTGCGGCCGATACCCATGGTGCCCAAAATGCGAATCTCTCCATCCCGGACCAGCTGTGCGCCATCGCCAACGCCGAAAGTGTTGGCGTTGACGTGCCCTCCCATCATCGCGGCGCGGCTCTGTGCCGAGCCAGGGAAGGGCACCATGGTCACCTCGATGCCGGCGGCTCGCACAAAGAGGAGGGTGGCGATGTGCGTCGCCGTGCCCATGCCTGACAGGCCGACGGTGATGCGGCGCGGATTGGCCTTCGCGAAATCCACGAAGTCCTGGATCGTCTGGAATGGGCTGTTGGACGCCACGTAGATGGACATCCAGTCCGTCTCCACATTGCCGACGAAGTCGAAGCTGTCGAAGTTGAAGCGCGTCTGCCGCTCATGCGGGATGGTCAGGAATGCGGGCGCGCCCACGATGCCCAGCGTGTGTCCGTCAGGCCGCGCGGTCGCGACCGTGGTGAAGCCGACCTCGCCGCCCGCGCCGGCGCGATTCACCACGCCGATGCGCGCGTTGTTGCCGATGTGCCGCTCCAGGAAGGGCGCCAGGGTGCGCGCCAGTATGTCCACGCCGCCGCCCGCGCCGAAAGGGGCGATCAGTTCGATCGGGCGCGAGGGCCAGGATTGTGCACTGCCCGGGCGGATTCCGGGCGCGGCCAGCATACCGAGGGCAGTGGCGGAGAGCACGACGCGACGCTTCACCGGCATGGGAGATTCCTTTCTTCGTTTACGCATTTTTCCGCGCCCCATGTGAGACAGGGCGTCGCTGCGCACTCTACCTCGACGCTACGAAGCGCGTGGTGGTCGGTCAACGCGAAAGGCAGCAAGGTTCCGGTGACGCCGCCCGCGCGGCGCAACCGGTCCGGTGTTCACGCGCCCCGGTTTTGCCTCGGCGCCGCACCCTCCCCGGCCATCACTGCCGCCACGGGTTCGTGCGCCACAGATTGGCGATCTCCTCTGCCTGGGTGGCGAGATGGGCGCGGAACTCCGCGCTCGGCATGTAGTTGAGGGCCATCCCACGCTCGCGCGCGGCGGCCAGGAATTCAGGATCGCGCATCGCGTTGGCCAGCGCTTCGGTCAGGCGCTCCATGACCGCGGGGGGCAGTCCGGCGGGCGCGGCCAGTCCGCGGTCGGTGCCGGCGATCACGTCGATGCCCTGTTCGCGCATGGTCGGCGCATCGGGCAGCGCCTGGCTGCGGGTGGTGGACATGGAGCCCAGAATGCGGATCTGCCCGTCGCGGACGAAGGACACGCCATCGCCGGTGCCGAAGGTCGCGGCGTTGATGTGCCCCCCCATCACCGCGGCGCGCGCCAGCCCGCCGCCGGCGAACGGCACCAGGGTCACCTCGATCCCAGCGGCACGCGCGAAGGCCAGCGTCGCGAGGTGCATGGCCGTGCCCAGTCCCGGAAGGCCGATCGTGAGGCGGCGGGGATTGGCCCTGGCGAAAGCCACGAGGTCCTGGATGGTCCCGTGCGGGCTGTTGGGGGCGACGAAGATGGAGGCCGTCTCGGTCTCCACATTGCCGATGTAGGAGAAGCTGTCGAAGGTGAAGCGTGCCTGGCGCTCATGCTGAACGGTCAGGAAGGCCGGGGCGTGGAGGTTCCCGAAGGTGTAGCCATCGGGCCGCGCCGTCGCGATGGCGGTGAAGCCGATCTCGCCGCCGGCGCCGGTGCGGTTCACCACGCCGATGCGCGCGTTGTTTCCGATGTGGCGCTCCATGAAGGGCGCGAGCGTGCGTGCCAGCACGTCGGCGCCGCCGGGGCCGAATGGCACGATCCATTCGATGGGGCGAGAGGGCCAGGCCTGCGCGCTGGCAGGGCGGATGCCGGGTGTTGCCAGCACGCCGAGCGCGCTGGCGGACAGGATGAAGCGGCGCTTCACAGGCATTGAGCGTTCCTTCCCACGATCCGTGCATTCTGGCTTGCCCCGCGTGTGACAGGACGCTGCCGCGCACTTAGTGCAGAGACGCTACGAGGCGCTTGCTGCCCCGTCAACGCGAAAGACCGGGATCCGCCACCTGATTGCCAGTGCCGTGATGCGGGCCTGATCGCCGGTCGGCGTGCGGCCCGGGGCGATCTACTGCCGCCAAGGGTTGCTGCGCCAGAGCGCGGCGATCTCCTCGTGCTGCCGGGCGAGATGCGCACGGAACTCCTGGCGCGGCATCGGATTGAGGACCAGTGCCTGCTCGCGCGCGCGGGCCACGAAGTCCGGGTCGCGCAGCGATCGGACCAGCGCCTCCGACAGGCGATCCATGATCGCGTCCGGCGTGCCGGCCGGCGCCGCGAGGCCACGGTCGATCGTGGAGACCACGTCGAAGCCCTGCTCGCGCATCGTCGGCGCGTCGGGCAGATCCTCCACGCGCTCGGCCGACATGATGCCGAGGATGCGCAACTGGCCCTCGCGGACGAAGGTCACGCCATCACCGTTGCCGATGACGATGGCGTCGATGTGCCCGCCCATGACCGCGGTGCGCGCCGGCGCGGCGCCGGCGAAGGGCACGGGGGTCACCTCGATCTCCGCCGCGCGCGAGAGGGCGAGGATGGCGCGGTGCTGGGCGGTGCCCAGCCCTGGCATGCCGACATTGATCCGCCGCGGATTGGCCTTCGCGAAATCCACGAAATCCTGCATGGTCTGGAAGCGGCTGTTGGGAGCGACGAAGAGCGACGGCCAGTCGGTCACCACATTGCCGATGAAGTCGAAGCTGTCGAAGCTGAAGCGCGCACGGCGCTCAATGGGAATGGTCATGAAGGCGGGCGAGATCATGCCGATGGTGTAGCCGTCGGGCCGCGCCGTTGCGATGGTGGTGAAGCCGATCTCGCCGCTCGATCCCGGGCGGTTCACCACGCCGATCCGCGCATTGTCGCCGATATGCTTCTCCATGAAGGGGGCCAGCGTGCGCGCGATCACGTCATTGGCGCCGCCGGCGGCGAAGCCCACCACCAGCTCGATGGGGCGCGAGGGCCAGGATTGGGCGCTGGCTGGGCGGATCATCGGCGCCGCGAGCACACCCAGGGCGGTGGCGGACAGCAGCGTGCGGCGATTCAGTGCCATGAGATGTTTCTCCCTATGTCTTTGATTTGTCTTTTGTTTTTCGGGCGCGTTCGAGTTCCGCCGCGCCCGGTGTGCAACCTGGACACGGCCTTGCCCTTGTCGAGCAGAGGCTAGGCCGCGGCTTTCGCGGGGTCAACGCGCCACGCGATCATCTGGCAGCGTGCGCATGCGCCATGTGCCCCGCCAAGGTCACGGAGGCCGGCGTCGTCATGCCGCCGGCCGCCGGGGCGCCGTCACTGGCGCCAGGGGTTGGTCCGCCACAGCTCGCCGATTTCCTCGTTCAGCGCCGCGAGGTAGGTGCGGTATTCCGCGCGCGGCATCGGATTCAGGAACAGCGCCTGCTCACGCGCGCGGGCCAGGAAGTCGGGATCGCGCAGCGACTGGCTCAGCGCGTCGGACAGCCGTTCCATGATCTCGGTGGGCGTGCCGGCCGGGGCGGTCAGGCCGCGGTCGGAGCCCGCCAGCACATTGATCCCCTGCTCGCGCATGGTCGGCGCGTCGGGCAGCTCGTCCCAGCGGCTGTTCGACATGGTGCCGAGGATGCGAATCTGCCCCTCCTTCACGAAGGGCGCGCCCTCACCGATCCCGAAGGTCGAGGCGTTGATGTGGCCGCCCATCAGCGCGGTGCGGTTCGGCGCCGTGCCGGGGAAGGGCACCGTGGTCATCTCGATGCCCGTCGCACGCATGAAGGCCAGCGTCGCGAGATGCATGGCCGAACCCGTGCCCTGCATGCCGATGTTCAGGCGACGCGGGTTGGCGCGGCCGAACTCCACCAGGTCCTGGATGGTCTGGAAGGGGCTGTTGGGCGCCACGAAGATCGACGCCGGGTCGGTCACCACGTTGCCGATGAAATCGAAGCTCTCGAAGGTGTAGCGCGTGCGCCGCTCATAGGGGATCGTCAGGAAGGCGGGCGCGTTCAGCGTGCCGATGGTGTAGCCGTCGGGGCGCGCATTGGCCACGGCGGTGAAGCCGATCTCGCCGCCCGGGCCGGGGCGGTTCACCACGCCGATGCGCGCGTTGTTGCCGATGTACTTCTCCATGAAGGGCGCGATGGTGCGCGCCAGGATGTCGGTGCCGCCGCCGGCGGCGAAGCCCACCACCATCTCGATGGGGCGTGAGGGCCAGCTCTGCGCGCTGGCCGGGCGGATCATGGGGGTGGCCAGCACGCCCAGCGCGGTGGCGGACAGCATGGTGCGGCGGTTCATGGGCATTCGGATATTCCTCCCTTGCATTCCTGCATTCTGGCGTGCCCCCTGGGGACCCGCCGTGCGATGATGCGCCGGAGGCTACGCAGCGCCGCCGCGCGGGTCAACGCGCGAGTGGATCAAGCCGCGGCCGGCACCTGCCGTGCCATCCCGCCATGCAGGTCCAGCATCCGCTCCACCCAGGCCCCGATGGGGTCGCCGGGCTCCAGCAGCGCCAGCGGGCTGCACACCCGTCCCCACATGAAGCCGCCGAACACGGTGTGGTCCGCGTAGTCGGGCGCATCGCCGCCCAGGAAGGGCTGCGCGCGCACCACCATGCGCAGCGGGTGCAGGCTCTCGCGGAAGGCGGGCAGCCGGTCCTCGCGTCCCGCCGTGACCTGCTCCAGCTTCATGCCGAAGCGCTTCTCGCGGCTGGCGTGGAAATAGCCGAGCGCGGGTTCGTCCAGCAGCGCCGGTATGTCCGAGACGATCAGCCGCACCAGCGACGCATGCAGCACCGCATCGGTCCAGGCCTGGATGAAGCGGTAGGCGGCGGGGCGGCCATGCAGCAGGCTGGGCGCGTCGGGATAGGCTTCGTCCAGGTATTGGGCGATGGCCCAGGAATCCGCGACGGTGCGTGCGCCATCCACCAGCACCGGCACCTTGTCGCAATCGGCGAAGGCCAGCCTGTCGGTCTCGGTGAAGCGCCAGGGCATGCTGTCGAAATCCAGCCCCTTGTGCGCCAGCGCCATGCGGATGCGCCAGCAATAGGGGCTGAAGACGCGGGCCGGGTCGCGGCCGCAGAGTTCATAGAGTTGCCGAGCCATTCCGGTGCTGCCTTCCCTCATTCGGTGCGGGAGATGACACGCTGCGCCGCGGCGCGCCAGGCGATCCAGGCGGCATCCGCGGCCGTGCCCGCGCGTTCGGCCGTGCGCGAGGCGGTGTTGAGCGCCACCCGCGCC
>SKWC01000053.1 GCA_007129145.1 Rubritepida sp. | reverse complement strand
GTCGCCGGTCTCGGCGCGCAGCGCGCCCGCGCCCTCGCGCCGCGCCAGCACGGTCAGCGCATGATCGGCGAAGGCGGGACGCTGGCCGCGGAAGGCGAAGCGCGCGAGCCGCCCGCCGGGTGCCGCCGCCAGCATGGCCGCGGCCAGCAGCGTCGCCTGCAGCGGCCCATGCACCACCAGGCCCGGATAGCCCTCGGCCTCGCGCGCATAGGGCGCGTCGTAATGGATGCGGTGGCCATTGCCGGTCAGCGCCGAGTAGCGGAACAGCATCAGCGTGTCGGGCAGCACCGCGCGGCGGTGGTCGGCGGCGAAATCGGGGCCGGGCGCGCCGGGCTTCACCGCGGCCCCCTCGGCGCCGCGATAGACGATGTCCTGCTCCTCGGTCAGCACCGGGCCGCGGGCGTTCGCCAGCTCATGCCGGACGGTCACGAAGACCAGCCGCCCGCTGCCGCCCTGCTTCTCCTCGATGGCGGCGATGGTGGAGGTGCGGCGCACCGCATCGCCCAGGCGCAGCCCGTTGCCGGTGAAGGCGACGCGCCCGCCCGCCCACATCCGGCGCGGCAGGTCGTGCACCGGCGGCAGGAAGCCGCCGCGGCTGGGGTGCCCATCCGGGCCGATCCCGCCCGGACGGCGCCAGTCCTGGAACAGCATCCAGTGCCACAGCGGCGGGACCTCGCCCTCGGGCGGGTCCATGTCGAGGGTCGCGGCCATGCATTCGACCAGCCGCGCATCGAGCACATCCTCGCGCGTCTCGCAGCGCCCGAGATACTCCGCATAGGCCATGCAACCGTTCCCTTCCCGACACCGTCATTCTGCGATGGCGGGGCGGGGCGAGGCTAGAGCAATATCCGACCGGATGGAATCATCCGGTCGGATTTCTTGCTCTAGAAAACAAAGCTTCTAGAGCAGCTTATGTCCGATCGATCGAACCGCCATGCGGTTCGGCCCGATCGGACGCTGCTCTAGGCCCAGAGACGCGGGTTCGCCAGGACTTCCGCGCATTTGTCGGCGATGGCGGCCAGCAGCTTCGCACCCTTCCCGGGGTTGGCCACGCGCGCATCGCCCACCACGCCGCTCTCGGTGATCTGGCGGAAGCTGCGGCGCATCAGCAGGCCCGGCGGCTGGCCCTCGACGCGGCTCACGCCCGGGCCATGCGCCTCGGCCAGGCGGTCCTCATGCACGCCCTCGGGGCGCAGGTGCCAGACCATGGAGGTCTCGGCCTCGCAGGCATGCATCAGCCCGGGCTGGCGCTCCAGCAGCGGGCCGATCACCTCGGGCACCATGTGCCAGTAGGTCGCGCCGGCCACGCGGATGCCGAACTCCACCATCAGATCGGTCGCCGCGGTGCCGATGGCCTCGGCATTGCCGCCATGGCCGTTCATCAGCATCACGCGCTTGAAGCCGTGCCGGGCGGCGCTGCCCACCACCCCGCGCAGCACCGCCTGGAAGGTGGCGCTGTCCAGCGTGACGGTGCCGCCGAAGGCCATGTGATGCTCCGCGAGGCCGGTCCAGACCACGGGCGTCACCAGCACGGGATGGCCCTGGGCGCGCAGCCGCTTCGCCGTCTCCATCGCGACATTGCCGCCCAGGATGATGTCGGTGCCGGTGCACAGATGCGGCCCGTGCTGCTCCAACGAGGCCACGGGCACGATCAGCAGCGCGTTCTCGGCCGCGGCCTGCTGCACCTCGGCGGCGGTGCACAGCATCCATTCGAGCGGGCGGGCGGTGTCGGGCATGGGCGTGGCCTTTCATGGCTTGCGGGTCGCCCGCCCTGTGTAGCGCCTCGGGCCCGCTCAGGGCAGCGGGGCGTGCCGGTCGAGGAAATCCGCAGCCTGCCCGCGCATCGCCTGAAGCTTCGCGGGCGCCATGCGCCTGAGCGTGGACAGCGGCATGGCCATGCGCGGGTTGGGGGCGAAGCGTTCCGCGTGGCGCGCGATGAAATCCCAGTAGAGGTAGTTGAAGGGGCAGGCGCTCGGCCCCGTGGCCGCCTTCACGTCGAAGCGGCAGCGGCCGCAATGATCGCCCATGCGGTTGATGTAGGCGCCCGAGGCCGCATAGGGCTTGGAGGCCATGACCCCGCCATCGGCATGGATCGCCATGCCATGGGTGTTGGGCAGCTCGACCCACTCGAATGCGTCGGCATAGACAGCCAGGTACCATTCATTGACCGCGTCCGGATGCACCCCCGCCAGCAGGGCGAAATTGCCGGTCACCATCAGCCGCTGGATGTGGTGCGCATAGGCCAGGTCGCGCGTCTGGCCGATCGCGGCGTCCATGCAGCGCATGCCGCTCTGCCCGGTCCAGTAGAATTCCGGCAGGGCGCGTTGCGCCTCCAGCGCATTGAGGTCGCGGTAGCCGGGCATCTTCAGCCAGTAGAGGCCGCGCACATACTCCCGCCAGCCCAGGATCTGGCGGATGAAGCCCTCCACCGCGTTCAGCGGCGCGCGCCCGGCCCGCCACTCGGCCTCGGCGGCGGCGCAGACCTCGCCGGGCAGCAGCAGGCCGAGGTTGAGGCTGGTGCTGAGCAGGGAGTGGAACAGCGTGGCCTCGCCCTCGGCCATCGCGTCCTGGTAGTCGCCGAAGCGCGGCAGGCGCTGGCGCATGAAGGCGGCGAGCGCGACGACCGCCTGTTCGCGCGTCACCGGCCAGTTGAAGCCTTCGAGACTGCCGAAATGGTCGCCGAAGCGCGCGGCCACCAGCGCCATCACCTCCTGCGTGACGGCATCGGGGGCGAAGCGCGGCGGCGCGGGCGGGTGCACGTCGTCGGGCAGGCGCTTGCGGTTCTCGGCGTCGAAGTTCCACGCGCCGCCCGCGGGCTCCGCGCCCTCCATCAGCAGGCCGGTGGCGCGGCGCATCTCGCGGTAGAAGAACTCCATGCGCAGCGCCTTGCGCCCGGCCGCCCAACGCTGGAAATCATCGAGGCCGCACAGGAAGCGCCCATCGGGGCGGATCTCGACCGGCACGCCCAGCGCCACCTCCCAGCCCTGCATCGCCTGCAGCACGCGCCATTCGCCCGGATGGGTGGCGATGATCCGGGCGGGGGAATGGCGGCGGGTGGCGCGCGCCACCTCGCCCGCGAAGGAATGGGTGTTCTCCGGATCATCGAGGCGGATGTGTTCGACCCGGATGCCGCGCGCGGAGAGTTCCGCCGAGAAATGCCGCATCGCGGCCAGGATCAGCGCGATCTTCTGCGGGTGGTGCGGCACATGGGTGCATTCCTCCTGCACCTCCATCAGCAGCACCAGGTCCCGCGCGGGATCGAGCCCCTCCAGCGCCGAAAGCCCGGGCGAGAGCTGGTCGCCCAGCACAAGGCGCAGCGCGCCGCCCATCAGGCGGGGGCGTAGCTGACCGTGCTGCCGTCGTCGCCCAGCACGGAATAGCCCACCCAGCGGCCGGAGGCGTCATACTCCAGCACCGCCTCGATCTCGCCGCTGGTGCGCCAGCGCAGCCCGCCGCCCGCCAGCGCCTCGCGCTGCCAGCGCAATTCGGGCTGCGTGCCGGTGGTGGTGCCGAACAGCG
>SKWC01000443.1 GCA_007129145.1 Rubritepida sp. | reverse complement strand
GCCTTCGGCATCGGCACCAGCGAGGTGGAGCATGTGCTGGCCACCCAGACGCTGCTGCAGAAGCCGGCCAAGAACATGCGCGTGACGGTGGACGGCAAGCTGCCCGTGGGCTGCACCGCCAAGGACATCGTGCTGGCCATCATCGGCAAGATCGGCACCGCGGGCGGCACCGGCCATGTGATCGAATTCGCCGGCGAGGCCATCCGCGCGCTCGACATGGCCGGCCGCATGACGGTCTGCAACATGTCCATCGAGGCCGGCGCGCGCGCGGGCATGGTGGCCCCCGACCAGACCACCTTCGACTATGTGAAGGGCCGCCCCTACGCCCCCAAGGGCGAGGCCTGGGACCGCGCCGTGGCCTGGTGGTCCAGTCTGCCCTCCGACCCCGGCGCGCATTTCGACAAGGAAGTCGTGCTGGACGCCGCCGAGATCGTGCCGATGGTCTCGTGGGGAACCAGCCCCGAGGATGTGCTGCCCATCACCGGCGTGGTGCCCAACCCCGCCGATGCGCCGAACGAGACGCGCCGCGCCCAGCTTGAGCGC
Organism: Rubritepida sp.; assembly: GCA_007129145.1. Lineage (GTDB taxonomy): Bacteria > Pseudomonadota > Alphaproteobacteria > Acetobacterales > Acetobacteraceae > Roseococcus. The sequence continues at coordinate 2,978 of SKWC01000443.1, read as the reverse complement.
ATGATGCAGTACATGGGCCTGACGCCGGGCCAGAAGCTGACCGAGTTGAAGGTGGATGTCGTCTTCATCGGCTCCTGCACCAATTCCCGCATCGAGGACATCCGCGTCGCCGCCGCCATCGCGAAGGGCCGCAAGGTGGCCGATGGCGTGCGCGCCATGGTCGTGCCCGGCTCGGGCCTGATCAAGGCGCAGGCTGAGGCCGAGGGGCTGGACCGCATCCTGGCCGAGGCCGGTTTCGAATGGCGGGAGGCGGGCTGCTCGATGTGCCTCGGCATGAACCCGGACAAGCTGACGCCGGGCCAACGCTGCGCCTCCACCTCCAACCGCAACTTCGAGGGGCGGCAGGGCCCGGGCGGGCGCACCCACCTGCTGAGCCCCGCCATGGCGGCCGCCGCCGCCCTGGCCGGCCACCTGGCCGATGTGCGCGAGTGGCAGCCCCAAGGGCAGCCGAAGTCGGAGATCTGAGCCATGAAGCCCTTCACGACGCTGACCGGCGTGGCAGCCCCGCTGCCCAAGGCCAATGTGGACACCGACCAGATCATCCCCGCGCGCTTCCTCAAGACCATCGCGCGCACGGGGCTGGGCAAGCACCTCTTCGCCAATTTCCGCTTCCGCGAGGACGGGTCGGAGAACCCGGATTTCGTCCTCAACCAGGAGCCCTACCGCCAGGCCGAGATCCTTATCGCCTTCGAGAATTTCGGCTGCGGCTCCAGCCGTGAGCACGCGCCCTGGGCGCTGACCGACTTCGGCATCCGCTGCGTGATCGCGCCCGACTTTGCCGACATCTTCCACAACAACAGCTTCAAGAACGGCATCCTGCCGGTGAGGCTGCCGCGCGAGGTCTGCGCGGCGCTGATGGAGGATGCGAAGCTGGGCGGCAACGCGCGCATCACCGTGGACCTGGAGCGCCAGGTGGTGGTGCGCCCGAGCGGCGAGGAGATCCCCTTCGAGGTGGACCCCTTCCGCAGGCACCTGCTGCTGAACGGGCTGGACGACATCGGCCAGACCATGCAGCACAAGCCCGCCATCGACGATTACGAGGCCCGGCAGAAGGCCGCGCAGCCCTGGCTCTACGCCTGAGCCGGGACAGGGAAGGGAACGACACATGGCCGCCAACAAGAAGCTGCTGGTCCTGCCCGGGGACGGCATCGGCCCCGAGGTGATGAACGAGGTCCGCCGCGTCATCGACTGGATGGAGCATCGCCGCCGCGCCCGCTTCGACATCTCGGAGGGGCTGGTCGGCGGTGCCGCCATCGAGGCCGAGGGCGCGCCCATCTCGGACGCCACCATGGAGGCGGCACGCACGGCCGATGCCGTGCTGTTCGGCAGCGTGGGCGGGCCCAAGTGGGACAAGCTGCCCTTCGAGGAGCGCCCCGAACTCGGCATCCTGCGGCTGCGCAAGGAGCTTGGCCTGTTCGCCAACCTGCGCCCCGCCGTGGTGCTCGACCCGCTGGTGGAGGCCTCCAGCCTGAAGCCGGATGTGATCCGCGGCCTCGACATCATGATCGTGCGCGAGAGCACGGGCGGCATCTATTTCGGAGAGCCGCGCGGCATCCACAAGAACGAGGCCGGCCAGCGCGTCGGCATCGACACCGAGGTCTATTCGGAGGAGGAGATCGCCCGCGTCGCGCGCGTCGCCTTCGACCTGGCGCGCAAGCGGCGCAACAAGGTCACCAGCACCGAGAAGGCCAATGTGATGCAGTCCGGCCGGCTGTGGCGGGCCGTCGTGTCCGAGGTCCAGGCCGCCGAATTCCCCGACGTGCAGCTTGAGCACATGTACGCCGACAACGCGGCCATGCAGCTCTGCTCGCGGCCCAAGCAGTTCGACGTCATCCTCGGCTCCAACCTGTTCGGCGACCTGCTGAGCGACCTGGCCGCGGCGCTGACCGGCTCGCTGGGGATGCTGCCCTCGGCCACGCTGGGCGCGGTGCAGCCGGGCGGCAAGCGCCATGCCCTGTATGAGCCGATCCATGGCTCCGCGCCCGACATCGCGGGGCAGGGGATCGCCAACCCCTCGGCGCAGATCCTGTCCTTCGCCATGCTGCTGCGCTGGTCCTTTGGCATGGAAGAGGACGCGCAGATGATCGAGCAGGCGGTGGAGCGCGTGCTGGCCGGCGGGATGCGCACCGCCGACATCATGCAGCCCGGCATGGCCCGCGTCGGCACCAAGGTGATGGGCGAGAGCGTGCTGCGCGAGCTTGAGAAGCTGATCTGACCGCGGCCGGTCGAAGCTGACGATTTCACCCGGGGCAGGGGTTGCGCCCACCGCCACGCGGCGGTATCAGCCCCTCCCACGGCAAGCGCCCGTAGCTCAATGGATAGAGCATCAGACTACGGATCTGAGGGTTGGGAGTTCGAATCTTCCCGGGCGCGCCACTTCCCCACGATTTCCGCGACTTGATCTGGCAGGCTGGCGGTGGCTGCCGGTCTTTGCCAATATCCATGCCGTCATTGACATGGCAGGTCCCGTGAGTCCGAACCCGCCCTCCGGTCGGTCGCTGCCCCGCCGGCGCCTCGCAGGGCGCGGTCGCTGACGATGACCACGCCAAGGGTGCTGCTGGTCGCCGCCTCCGATTCCGACGCCGCCATGCTCGCCTTCGCCGCCCTGCGGCCGCGGCCGGAACTCGACGCGACCCTGCTGACCGATGGCGCAGGCCTGCCGCCACCGCTGGGCGTGCCGCTGCACCAGCCCTGGGGCGAGGGCGCCTTCGCGCTGGAGGCCGGGGGCCGCGAGAAGCCGGGCGGCATGGGCGTGCATCCCTGGCTGCATGTCGGCGTGCCGCGTCACTTCGCCGCGCTGCTGGGGCGCCTGCGGCCGGATATCGTTGATTTCCACGGCATTCCCTGGTTCGGCGCCGATGCGCTGGCGCAGGCGCGGCGCGCCCTGCCGGATGCACGGCTGGTGCTGACGCTCGACACGGCCGCCGCCCGGCACGCGGGCACTGCTCCGGCCCCGCCCAGCCCCTGGGAGGCCGCGG
>SKWC01000203.1 GCA_007129145.1 Rubritepida sp. | reverse complement strand
CGTGGTGGCCGAAAGCCGCGCCGCCGCCGAGGACGCCGCCGAGGCCATCGTCGCCGAATACGACCCGCTCCCTTCCGTGACCGAGCCCTTCGCCGCCCTGGCCGAGGGCGCGCCGCAACTGCATGACGCAGCACCCGGCAACCTGGCCTTCCTCTGGCGCAAGGGCGATGCGGCGGCGGTCGCGGCTTCCATGGCGGCGGCGGCGCATGTGGTCAGCCTCGACATCCCCAACCAGCGCGTCACCTGCGCCCCCATCGAGACCCGCGCCGCCCTGGCCGCGCCCGAGGGGGACCGCCTGCGCCTGGTGGTGAACGGGCAGAACGTCCATGGCATGCGCCGGCAGATCGCCGCCGCCATGGGGGTGCCGGCCGAGTCGCTGCATCTGGTCGTGCCCGACGTGGGCGGCGGCTTCGGGGTGAAGAACGTCCCCTTCCCCGAGCACATCTGCCTGCTGCACGCCGCCCGCGTGCTGGGCGCGCCGGTGCGCTGGACGGCCTCCATCACCGAGGATTACGCGGCCTCCGCGCATGGGCGCGGCCTGCACGGCACCGGTCGGCTGGCGCTGGACGCCGAGGGCCGCTTCCTCGCGCTCGACTTCGACGGCGTGGCGGAGATGGGTGCCTACCTCTCCTCAAACGGGCCGCATTGCCCGACCAATGCGGCCTCGACGGCCATGGGCGGCGTCTATGCCATCCCGGCCATCGCCATGGCGGTGCGCGGCGTCTTCACCAACACCGCGCCGATGGAGGCCTATCGCGGCGCCGGCAAGCCCGAGGCCAATTTCATCGTCGAATCCCTGATCGAGGCCGCCGCCCGCGCCACCGGGCGCGACGCCCAGGCGCTGCGCGCGGCCAATATGATCGCGGAACTGCCCTACCGCTCGGCGCTGGGGATGGAGCTGCGCGACGGGGATTTCCGCGCCCGGCTTGCGGAATGCGCGGTGCTGGCCGACCGCGCCGGCTTCCCCGCCCGCCGCGCCGCCGCCGAAGCGCGGGGCAAGCTGCGCGGCTTCGGCCTGACCGCCTTCCTGGAGACCGCGCGCGGCGCCTTCGGGGAATGGGCGCGGCTGTCGGTGGACGCCGAGGGGGTGGTGACGCTGGCCATCGGCACCCAGTCCAACGGCCAGGGCCATGAGACGAGCTTCCCGCAATACGTCGCGGACCAGCTGGACCTGCCCATCGAGGCCATCCGCTACATCCAGGCCGACACCGACCTGGTGGCCTTCGGCAACGGCCATGGCGGGGCGCGCAGCCTGCACATGGGCGGCGAGGCGATGCGCCAGGCCGCGCAGGCCCTGCTGGCCGAGGCGCGCGGCCGCGCGGCGCGGCTGCTGCAATGCCTGCCCGACGACCTGCACTACGCCGCCGGCCGCTTCACCCTGGCCGATGGCCAGTCCCTGACCTTCGGCGAGCTTGCCGCCGAGGAGGGCGGGCTGGCGGCCGAGGCGAAGCACGACCTCGACCTCTGCACCTTCCCCAATGGCGCCCATGCCGCCGAGGTCGAGGTGGACCCCGAGACCGGCGCGGTCATGCTGTGCGCCTACACCGCGGTGGACGACTACGGCCGGCTGCTGAACCCCATGCTGGCCGAGGGCCAGGTGCAGGGCGGCGTGGTGCAGGGGATCGGCCAGGCGCTGCAGGAGGCCATCCGCTACGACGCCGAGAGCGGCCAGCTGCTGAGCGCGGGGCTGATGGACTACACCCTGCCGCGCGCCGCCGACCTGCCCGGCCTCGCGATCCATCTGCGCGAGGACCAGCCGACCGCGGCGAACGGGCTGGGGGTGAAGGGCACCGGGCAGGCGGGCTGCATCGCCGCGCCCCAGGCGGTGATGGCGGCGGTGCAGGACGCGCTGGGCGGGCGGGTGGTGGCCATGCCCGCCACGCCGGAAGCCGTGTGGCGCGCGCTCAATTCCCCTGCGGTTCCAGATCCACGCTGACGGTCAGGCGGTGCTCCCCGCCGCCCAGCAGCACGCCCCGCAGCGGCGAGACATCGGCGAAGTCCCGGCCCCAGGCCAGCACCACATGCTCGTCGCTCACCACGATGCCGTTGGTGGGATCGAGCCCGACCCACCCCAGGCCCGGCCCCAGCCAGGCCGAGACCCAGGCATGCGACTGGTCCGCCCCGCGCCGGCGCTGCTGGCCCGGCGGCGGGCGGGTGCGGATGTAGCCCGAGACATAGCGCCCCGGCAGGCCGAGCATCCGCAGCCCCGCCAGCATCAGCTGGGTGAAGTCCTGGCAGACGCCGCGGCGGGTGCGCAGCACCTCATGGATGGGGGTGGTGATGCTGGTCACCCCGGCCTGGAAGGTGAACTCGGCGCGGATGCGCCGCGTCAGCTCCAGCAGCCCCTCCAGCACCGGCCGCCCGGCGGGGAAGCTGGGTGCGGCGTATTGCAGGGCGGCGTGAAGGCGCGGGATCAGCGCGGTGGGGGGCAGGAAATCGGCCGTCTCATGGCCATGCGCGGCGGCGGCCACGGCCTCCCAGGGGGGGGTCTGCGCCGCCGGGGGCGGCGGGGGGAAGCCCACCTCGACCAGGCTTTCGGCCAGCACGTCGAAGCTGGTGTGCGGCGCGGCCAGGAACAGCCGCGTCGCCGCATTGCCGAAATGGTCATGCGTCTCGGTGTGGTGGTCCGGCGCGGGCTGGCAGGTCAGCCGCGCCGAGAGCACGCGCTGGCCGGGCAGGGCGCGCGGCTTCAGGTGCAGCAGATGCGCCGCCAGATCCACCGGCTGGGCGTAGCTGTAGGCGGTGCGGTGGCGCAGCCAGTAGGTCGTCACGGCCTCAGCCCTCCAGCACCACCGCCTCGCCCACATCCACGCCGATGGCGCGGGCAGGCGGCAGCAGGGCGAAGTAGCGCCGCGTGATCATGTCCGACAGCGCGCCGAGGTCCATCGCCCATTGCCGAAGCTCGGGCGGCAGGGCGGCGGCGGCCTCGGCCTGGTGGCGCGCGGCCAGCAGCCTGGGTGTCACGGATTCCGCCGCCGCCAGCAGCCGCGCGGCCTCGCCCGCGCCGGCGTCCTCGTCGCCCTCGGCCAGCCCGGCCAACGCCTCCTGGATGGCGCGCAGCTGGAAGGCCAGGCCGCGCGGGTTGGACGCATCGGCCAGCACGAGGTCGAGTGCGGGGGCCGGCTGCAGCACGCCGAGGTAGCGGCTGCGGTAGGTGATGACGGAATCGCAGAGTTCGAGCACCAGGCGCAGCCCCGCCTCGATGCGCTCGGGCGGCGCGTCCAGCGCGACCGAGAGTTCGCCCGCCACGGCCTGGGCGCGCTCCACCCGGCGGCCGAGTTCGAGGAACAGCCGCGCGCCGCCGCGCACCATGTTCTCGGCCGCGACGCCGGCCACCGCGGTGGCGAAGCGCAATGATGGCACCAGCGCGCGCGCCAGCTCGGGCAGGTCGGCGGCGGGGGGGCGCAGCGCCTCCTCGGCGGTGCGAAGGGTCTGGGTGAAGGCGGCGTGCATGTCGGTGGTCAGCCGGTCGCGCACGGATTCCACCAGCCCGCCGATGCGCTGGTGCAGGTCGCGCACGCCGGG
>SKWC01000386.1 GCA_007129145.1 Rubritepida sp. | reverse complement strand
GGGCGCGGGCGCGGCGATGGTCCTCGGGCAGGCGCGCGGGCATGGTCTCCAGCGCCACCAGCCCGGCCGCGGCCAGCACGCCGGCCTGGCGCATGGTGCCGCCCAGCATGCGGCGGAACAGCCGCGCGCGCGCGATCCAATCCGAGGGTCCGCACAGCACCGAGCCGACCGGCGCGCCCAGCCCCTTGGACAGGCAGAAGGTCAGGGTGTCGGCGTGGCGGGCGATCTGCTCGACCTCGACGCCCAGCGCCGCGGCGGCGTTGAAGATCCGCGCGCCATCCAGATGCACCGCCATGCCGTTGCGCTGCGCGACCGCCCGCGCCGCCGCCATGTGATCGAGCGGCAGGGCGCGGCCGCCCGCGGCGTTGTGGGTGGTCTCAAGGCACAGCAGCGAGGGGCGCAGCCGGGCGGTGGCAGAGCCCTCGCCGGCGCAGGCAGCCTCGATGGCCGAGATCGGCATCTGTCCGCGCTCGCCGGGGATGGGGCGGAAGAAGACGCCGGCCAGCGAGGCGATGCCGCCCAGTTCCGAGCGCAGGATGTGGCAGGAGGCCTCCAGCAGCACCTCCTCCATGCGGCCGGTGTGGGTCAGCAGCGCACACAGGTTGCCCATGGTCCCCGAGGGCATGAACAGCGCCGCCTGCTTGCCCATGCGCAGGGCGGCGGCCTGTTCCAGGGCGCGCACCGTGGGGTCGTCGGCATAGCCGTCGTCGCCCACCTCGGCCGCGGCCATGGCGGCTCGCATCTCCGGGGTGGGGTGGGTGGTGGTGTCGCTGCGCAGATCCACCTGTCGGTTGCGCGGCGGCGCGGCTTCGGTGTGGGGGGCGATGCTGTCCATGGGCGGTTCCTCTGCCGGGGGCGATGGTGGCGGCGTGGCCGGGCGGCGTCCAGTCAGCCCGCCGCCCAGCCTTCCTCCTGGCGCATCAGCGCCGCCGTGCCGACCACGCCGTCGCGCAGGCTGGCGGGTGCGAGACGATCAGCCACCGCGCGGCTGTCGGCGTCGCGCATCAGGGTCGCGAAGGTCTCGGCCATGGCGGCGATGGCCGCGCGCTGGGCATCGCCAGGATAGATCACCAGGGTGAAGCCCAGGGAGGCCAGCCGCGCGGGCGGCAGCGGCAGGCCGCGCGCGCTCATCGACGCGTTCAGCAGCATGGGCACGCCGGGCAGGGCGGCGGCGGCGGCCTCGATCGCCTCGGCATCCTCCAGCCCCTCGGGGAAGGCCATGTCGGCGCCGGCCGCCATGTAGCGGCGCAGCCGGGCGCAGGCGGCCTCCAGCCCCTCGGCCTTCACCGCATCGGTGCGCGCGATGATCAGCGGCCCGCCATCCGGACAGGCGGCGCGGGCGGCGCGGATGCGCGCCTCCATCTCCTCGGGCGGGGCGACCTGCACCCCGTCCAGCAATCCGCAGCGCTTGGGGAAGGGCTGGTCCTCGATATGCAGCGCCGCCACGCCCGCGCGGGCATAGCGCCGCACCGCATGGGCGAGGTTCAGCAAGCCGCCATAGCCGGTGTCGGCGTCGGCGATGACCGGCGCGCCGGAAGCGCCTTCCACGATCTCGGTGATCCGCGCCTCCATCTCCGCGAGGCCGAGGATGCCGAGGTCGGGCAGGCCGGCGGCGCGGGCGATGGCGCCGCCGCTGGCATGCAGCGCGGGCGCGGAGGCATGCACCGCGAGCCGCGCCGACAGCCCGTCCCACACGCCGGGGGCGAGGACGGGGCGGCCAACCGCGGGGGCGGCGGCCAGCATGGCGCGCAGGCCCTGCGCGGGGGTGGGATCAGCCATAGCCGCCGCCCCCCGGGGTGCGGATGGTCAATCGGTCGCCGCGCTTCAGCCTTTGCTGGGTGCGGGTGTCGAAGGCGGCGCCGTTCAGCAGCACCTCGCCGGGCGCACCCGCGCCGCCGCCGAACAGGCCGGGCGCGGGGCGCTTCAGCCGCTCGGTCACGAACACCGCCTGCACGTCATCGGCCAGGCACTCCACCACCACCTCCTGGCCGCGCCCGCCCTTGTGGCGGCCCGCCCCGCCCGAGCCCTCGCGCAGGGACTTGCCATGGATGAAGACGGGCGCGGTGCGCTCGGCCACCTCGATGGGCGTGGCCGAGATGTTGGAGGGGAAGGAGATCGCATCCACCCCGTCCTGGGCCGCGCCCGCGCCGGTGCCGCCGTTGAAGAACAGGACGTTGGCGAAGCTGCGGCCCTCGGGGTCCACGCCGGCGATGTTGACGATCCACAGCGGCGAACCGGCCGCGGCGCGCACGCGATCGGGCAGGACGGGGGCCAGCGCGCCGAAGATCAGCGGGGGCACATAGTGGCCCGTGGCCGCCCGCCCGCCCACCGGCGCGGGCGAGCGCGGGTTGAGGATGCTGCCTTCCTCGGCGAGGATGCGGATCGGGCGGAAGATCCCCTCATTGTTGGGCAGTTCGGGCAGCAGCAGCGCCTTCAGGGCAAAGACCGTCATCGCCGCGGTGTAGGCATAGACGCAGTTCACCGCGCGCGGCTGCTGGGGCGCGGTGCCGGCGAAATCCACCTCGACCTCGCCACCCTTCAGCGTGACGCGCACCGCGAAGCGCAGCGGCTCGGCGTAGCCATCCGTCTCGAAGTCATAGGTCCAGCTGCCCTCGGGCAGGGCGGCCAGGCGCGCGCGCATCTCGCGCTCGCTGCGGTCATAGATATCGGTCGCCACGGTGGTGAGGTCGGGCAGGGCGTGCTCGGTCAGGCAGCGGTCCACCCGGTCCTCGATCAGCGCCACCGCCGAGACCTGCGCCCAGACGTCGCCCTCGGTCTGGTCCGGGGTGCGGACATTGGCGCGCAGCAGTGCGAGCAGCGTCGCATCGGCCTCGCCGTCGCGGATGAAGCGCAGCGGCGGCATGTGGAACCCCTCCTCATAGAGGGAGTTCGCCTCGGTGCTGCGGATGCGCCCGCCGATGTCGGGCACATGCGAGGTGGTGGCGGCATAGGCGACGATGCACCCCTGGTGAAACACCGGCCGGACGATGCTGATGTCGTTCAGGTGGCCAGTGCCGATCCAGGGGTTGTTGGTGATGAACACATCGCCCGGGCGCATCGTCGCGGGCGGGTGGGCCGCCTTCACCGCGCGCACCGTGGCCGGCAGCGTGCCGATGAAGGAGGGGATGGAGCCCGTGTTCTGCGCGAGGCTGAGCCCATCCGCGTCGGTCAGCACGCAGGCGAAATCGTTCGCCTCGTTCGACAGGGTCGAGAAGGAGGTGCGCACGATGGCCTTCGCGGCCTCGTCCACCGCCGAGATCAGCCGGGTCCAGACCAGCTCCAGGGTGACGGCGTCCAGCATCAGGCGATCTCCACCAGGATGTTCCCGGAATCGAGCACGGTCAGCCGCCCGCGCGGCCCGACCACGAGGGTCGAGCCCGCTTCCTCGACCAGGGCCGGGCCCTGGGCGGTGAAGCCGGGGGGCAGGGCGGCGCGGTCGAACACCGCGGCCTCCATCACGCCCTCGGGGAAGCGGGCGGGGCGGGTGCGCGGGGCGGCGGGCGCTGCGCCGGAGGCCGCGGCGGCCTGGG
>SKWC01000402.1 GCA_007129145.1 Rubritepida sp. | reverse complement strand
CCGCCCGCGACGCGCTCGGCATGCAGCGCGGCATCGAGGCGGTGCGCTGGCTGTTCATGGGCACGGCGGTGATCACGCTGCTGGTGAACCCGGTGTTCGGCCTGCTGGTCAGCCGTTTCCGGCGCCTGCACTTCATCTCTCTCACCTATATCTTCTTTGCCCTGAGCCTGCTGGGCTTCTACCTGCTGATGGTGCTCACGCCCGAGGCGGTGGGTGTCACCAGCGGACAGGTGTTCTACGTCTGGTTCAGCGTGTTCAATCTGTTCGTCACCATGGTGTTCTGGGCGCTCATGGCGGATCGGTTCTCCCTGGAGCAGGGGAAGCGTTTCTTCGGCATGATCGCCGTGGGCGGCACCTGCGGCGCGATCTTCGGGCCGTGGCTGGCTTCTGTGCTGGTGCGGCCGATCGGGACGCCGGCATTGCTGCTGGTATCCGCCGGTTTTCTGATGCTGGCGCTGGCCGCCGCCTGGATCGTCGCCCGCCTTCAGCCGGAACAGCTCCGGGAGGTGGACCCCGATGACCCGGAGGCGCCGCCCGTGGTCAGCGAGCATGCCATCATCGGCGGCAGCGCCTGGGAAGGCTTCCGCGCGGTGTTCCGGTCACGCTACCTGATGGGCATCGCCGCCTACGTGGTGATCCTCGCCATCATGGCGACCTTCATCTATTTCACCCGCCTGCAGATGGTGGCCGCGCTGGGCGACGATCTGGATCTGCGCACGACCTGGTTCGCACGCATCGACCTGATCACCCAGGTGGCCACGCTGGTGTTGCAGGGGCTCGTCGCGGGCCATCTGATGAAACGCCTCGGCGTGCATGTGACGCTGGCCCTGCTGCCCGTCACGGTGGCGCTGGGCTTCATCGGGCTGGCGATCGTCGGTTCGCTGGTGGCGCTGATCGTGTTCGAGGCGACATTCCGCGCGGTGCAGCGCGCCATCATGCGCCCCGCGCGCGAGACGCTCTATACCGTTGTCAGCCGCGAGGACAAGTACAAGTCGAAGGCCTTCATCGACACCTTCGTCTACCGGGGCGGGGATGTGGTCGGCGCGCAGACCGAGGGCCTGCTGGGAAGGCTCGGCATGGGGCTGGCGGCGCTGGCCAGCGTCGCGGTGCCGCTGGCGCTCGCCTGGGCGGCGCTCGGTTTCTGGCTGGGCCGGGCGCAGCAGCGGCGCGCGGGCCATGCGGATCAGGGGGTGCTCGTCCCGGGGCTCGAACCACTGGAACAGAGGAGATAGAAGACCATGATCACACGCCGCCAAGTGCTGAAGCTCACACTGGCCGCCGGCGCCGCACTGGGGCTGCCCGCGGGTCTCCTGCAGGCAGGGTCCGCGCGCGGGGACCTGATTACGCGGGCCATCCCGTCCACCGGCGAACGTGTGCCGGTGGTGGGCCTGGGCAGTTCGGCCACCTTTGCCCAGGTGGCGCGCAGCGAGGATGCATCGGCGCTGCGCGAGGTGATGTCCGCCATGCTCGAGCACGGCGGGGCGATCTTCGACACCGCGCCTTCCTACGGTGTCTCGGAGGAGGTGGCCGGCGACATCGCGCGTTCGCTGGGCATCACCGACAAGGTCTTCTGGGCCACCAAGGTGAATGTGGCCGGGCGCAATGGCGGGCGCGCGGATCCGGAGGCGGCGCGTGCCCAGCTGGAGAGTTCGTTCTTCCACCTGGACACGGACGTCATCGACCTGATCCAGGTGCACAACATGGGTGACGTGCCGACCCAGCTGGGCCTGCTCAAGGAACTGAAGGAGGAAGGACGGGTGCGCTATATCGGCGTCACCACCACGTTCCCGCACCAGTATCCGGAACTGATCGAGGTGATGCGCCGCGAGCCGATCGATTTCATCGGCACCGACTATGCCATCGACAACCGCGACAAGGAGGACACGATCCTGGCCCTCGCGCGGGATCGCGGCATCGGCGTGCTGGTCTATGCGCCGTTCGGCCGCACACGGCTGTGGGAGCGTGTGCGCGGGCACGAGGTGCCCGACTGGGCCGCCGAGTTCGATGCCCGGTCCTGGGGGCAGTTCTTCCTCAAGTTCGTGCTGGCGCACCCCGCGGTAACCGCTGCGACACCGGCCACCAGCCGCGCGCGCCACATGATCGATAACATGGGTGCGGCGTACGGGCGTCTTCCGGACGCCGATGCCCTCCGCCGGATGGTGGCGCATATCGAGCGCCTGTGACCGCCGAATCTCCCGGGCGCTACGCCGGTATCTGCCCGGCCGTTGAGGCTCGGTGAGCCGGCGGTTCCGCGCCGGCCAACCGCTCCGGCCTGTCGTCAGTCAAAGGGCCCCGAATCAGTCGGGGCCCTTTGCGTTGCGGCGCGGGTTTCGTGCGGGCCAGGACTCGGATGCTCCCTGTGTTGCTGGGAAGCAACACAGAAAAATCCTTTCCCCAGAGTTGCTTAGGTGGGATACGTACCCCCCTGTTGTCATTGGGTGACAGCCAGCCACCACCGTGTCATGCGGTTCTCACGCGGGACCTGTACCCGGGAGGCGACAGGGCCTTGGTCCGTGTTGCGGTGCGCCTGCGACGGCGCACCAGGAATTTCTCAAGAAAAACAATCCGTTGAAACTTCATCTCCATCGCTGGCACACGATGGCATCGATCTTGCTCCTCCATGGCCGTGACGCGTCAACGGATCTGACAGCGGAGAAGTTCGCACCTCGCCTGGTCATGCACGGACGTGCGAAGGCGCTCGTCGAGGATGGCGAGGCGTGGTCACGGTATGCGGTGAGTGATTGTCACACGGACGGACATGAACCCGCGAAGACTCTGCGAATGCATCGAGTCACTTGCAGAGAAAACTCGTTAAGGAGGGAAATCATGCTTAACAAACAGTTCAGACGACCATTGATCGGCGCCACGAGTGCGTTGGCCCTGATCCTGGCCGGCGGACAAGGCGTTGCCGAGTTCACCCAGGATCGCACGCACTTGCATGCCTCGCACATCGTGCTGGCGCAGGCGGCCGGTCTGGATGCCGGTGCCAACGCCGCCACCGGTGCCGACGCTGCTTCCGGTGCCAACGCCGGGACAGCGGCTGACGCCGCTTCTGGTGCCAACGCCGCGACCGGTGCCGAGGCTGCTTCCGGCGCCAATGCCGGGACAGCGGCTGACGCCGCAGAGGGCGCCAACGCCGCGACCGGTGCGGACGCCGCTTCCGGTGCCAATGTTGCTACTGATGGCGCGGATGCCGCCACCGACGGGGCGGATGCTGCCGCGGGCGCCGATGCTGCTTCGGGGGCCGAGGCGGCTACCGATGGCACTGACGCCGCCGCGGGTGCCGATGCCACTTCAGGTGCGGATGCCGCCACCGACGGTGCGGATGCCTCTGCCGGTGCCGAAGCGTCGGCCGGTGCGGATGCCGCCACCGACGGGGCTGAGGCCTCCGCCGGTGCCGATGCGTCCGCTGGCGCCACGTCCGTTGATGACGGCAGTGCGTCCGCCAGTGCCGAGAGTTCGGCCAGCGCCACTTCCAGCTCCGACGGCGGTAGTGCTTCTGCCAGTGCCGACAGTTCTGCCAGCGCCATCT
>SKWC01000438.1 GCA_007129145.1 Rubritepida sp. | reverse complement strand
GCGCCCTGCTGCTGGGCGCCTCCAGCCTGTCCTTGCCGCCCCTGGCCAGCGCCCAGCCCGCCCCTCCGCAGCCCCCGGCAGCCGCCCAGGCCCAGACCCCCGCCCCGGCCGCGCCCGAGGATGCGAATCCGGTGATCGCGCGTGTGGATGGCGAAGATATCCGCCTGGACGAGGTGATCGGCACCGCGGGCGATGCCATGCCCGAGGAGTTGCGCGCCGTGCCGCCCGCCACGTTGCGCGCCATGCTGCCGCCCCAGATCTTCGCCCAGCTGACCGAGCGCGCCATCACCAACCGCGCCCTGGTCAGCGCCGCCCGCCGCGCCGGCCTGCACCGCGAGCCCGCGGTGGCCGCCCGGCTGCGCCGCCTGGCCGAGGACGAGCTGCGCGACACGCTGCTGCGCCGCGAGATCATGCCCCAGCTGACCGATGAGGCGCTGCGCGCCCGCTTCGAGGCCGACCGCGCCGCGCGCGAACCCGAGGAGCAGGTGCGCGCCAGCCACATCCTGGTCTCGACCGAGGCCGCGGCGCGCGAGATCATCGGCCAGCTGCGCGCCGGCGGCGACTTCGCGGAGCTGGCGCGCAGCCGTTCCAACGACCCCGCCGCGCGCACCGGCGGCGACCTCGGCTTCTTCTCGCGCAACGACATGGTGCCCGAATTCGCCGAAGCCGCCTTCGCGCTGCAGCCCGGCGAGGTCAGCACGGATCCGGTCCGCACCTCCTTCGGCTGGCATGTGATTCGCGTCGCGGAACGGCGCATGAGCACCGGCCCCGAGTTCGAGGAGGCGCGCGACGAACTCCGCCAACGCATGATGGAGGAGACGGTGCGCGCCGTGGTGGACCGCGTGATGGCCGAGGCGCGTGTCGAGCGCCTGGATGCCCCCGCGCCGACCGGCCCCGGCGGCATGCAGGCCGAGCCGCCCCCGCCCGCCTCGCGCTGAGGTCGTCCGACATGGCCCTTGCCGTTTCCCCGCTGGCGCTGCCGCTGCCCGCCATGCCGGCGCTGCCCGGCGCCGAGACCGCCTCCACCGCCGCGGGAATCCGCTACAAGGCGCGCGAGGACATGACGCTGTTCCGCTTCGCGACCGGCACCACGGTCGCGGGCGTCTTCACCCGCAACCGCTGCCCCGGCGCGCCGGTGGACTGGTGCCGCGCGGCGCTGAAGGGCGGCAAGGCCCGCGCCCTGGTGGTCAATGCCGGCAACAGCAACGTCTTCACCGGCAAGGCGGGCCGCGAGACCTGCGAGCGCACGGCCGCCGAGACCGCCGCCCTGCTGGGCTGCAAGCCGCGCGAGGTGTTCATCGCCTCCACCGGCGTGATCGGCGAGCGCCTGCCCACCGATGTGCTGCTGGCCGCCCTGCCGGGGCTGGCGCAGGGTGTGGCGGCCGACAACTGGGCCGGTGCGGCGCGCGCCATCATGACCACCGACACCTTCCCCAAGGCCGCGAGCCGCCAGGCGCGCATCGGCGATGCGGTGGTCACGATCAACGGCATCGCCAAGGGCAGCGGCATGATCGCGCCCGACATGGCGACGATGCTGGCCTTCATCGCCACCGACGCGAAGATCCCCGCCCCGGTGCTGCAGAAGCTGCTGAGCCGCGCCAACGCCACCACCTTCAACTGCGTGACCGTGGACAGCGACACCTCGACCTCGGACACGGTGCTGCTGTTCGCGACCGGCCAGGCGAAGCATCCGCGCGTCGCTGCCGACAGCCCGCCCGCCCTGCTGCGCGACTTCGCCCGCGCCCTGCACGCCGTCCTGCACGACCTCGCGCTGATGGTGGCGCGCGATGGCGAGGGCGCGCAGAAGCTGGTCACCATCCATGTGACGGGCGCGGTCTCCGGCAAGTCGGCGCATCGCGTGGGCATGGCCATCGCCAACTCGCCCCTGGTCAAGACCGCCATCGCCGGCGAGGACGCCAATTGGGGCCGCATCGTCATGGCGGTGGGCAAGGCCGGCGAACCGGCCGACCGCGACAAGCTGAGCGTCGCGGTGGGCGGCGTGTGGATGGCGCGCGAGGGTGGCGTGGTGCCCGACTACGACGAGACGCCGGTGGCCGCCCACATGAAGGGGCGCGAGGTGGAGATAACGGTGGATCTCGGCCTCGGCCGCGGCAAGGCCACCGTCTGGACCTGCGACCTGACGCACGCCTACATCGACATCAATGGCAGCTATCGCAGCTAGCCTCCCCATCCGCACCGAACGGCTGCTGCTGCGCCCGCTCGAGCCCGCGGACGCGACCGCCGTGACGCGGCTGGTGAATGACTATGCGGTGGCGGGCAACCTCGCCCGCGTGCCCTTCCCCTACCGCGACGGGCTGGCGCAGGAGTGGATCGCCTCCACCCGCACCCAGATCGACAGCGGCGAGGGCTGCCACCTCGCCATCACCCGCGACGACACCCTGCTGGGCTGCGTGGGCCTCAACTTCCCGCGCGGGCGCGCGGCGGAACTCGGCTACTGGGTGGGCCGGCGCCACTGGGGGCAGGGTGTGGCGCGCGAGGCCGCCGCCGCGCTGTGCGACTGGGCCTCGCGCGAGCTGGGCGTGACGCGCTTCGAGGCCAGCGCCCTGCTGGACAACGCCGCCTCGCAGCGGGTGCTGGCGGCGATCGGCTTCCGCGAGGCGGGGCAGGGGGCGCAGCCCTTCCTCTCCCGCAACCGCAACATGCCGGTGCGCTACTTCACCCGCGAGGCCGCGGCACCCGCCCCGGCGGCGCCCAAGCCGCTGCTGCTGGTGGTGGCCTGCGCGCTGCTCGACACCGAGGGGCGCGTGCTGCTGGCCCAGCGCCCGCCGGGCAAGGCGATGGCGGGGCTGTGGGAGTTCCCTGGCGGCAAGCTCGCCCCCGGCGAGACGCCCGAGGCCGCGCTGATCCGCGAGCTGCATGAGGAGCTGGGCGTAGACACCCACGCCTCCTGCCTCGCGCCGCTGTTCTTCGCGAGCCACCCCTACGCGGATTTCTACCTGCTGATGCCGCTCTATGTCTGCCGCAAGTGGCAGGGGCGGCCGCAGGGGCGCGAGGGGCAGAAGCTGGCCTGGGTGCGGCCGGCGGCGCTGAAGGACTACCCCATGCCGCCGGCCGATGTGCCGCTGGTCGCGCTGCTGCGCGACTGGCTGTGAGGGCGCTGCCTCAGCCGCCCAGGTGCTTGCCGAAGAAGTCGAGCGTGCGGCGGTGCGCCAGCGCGGCGTCGGCCTCCACGAAGCTGTCGCGCTCCTCGCAGCCGAAGCCGTGGCCGGCGCCGGGATAGACCAGCACCTCGACCTCGGGCCGCGCCTCCTTGATCAAATCGACATCGGCGTTGGGGATGGAGGCGTCCTGGTCGCCGAAATGCAGCTGCACCGGGCAGCGCGGAACCTCGTCCCGCGCGGCGGCGACGCCCCCGCCATACCAGCCCACCGCGGCGTCGAAGGCGCTGCTGCGGGTCGCGCCATGCCAGGCGACGGAGCCGCCCCAGCAATAGCCGACGATGCCGCGCTTCGCCCCCGCGGGCAGGGCGGCGGCGGCGGCCAGCACGTCCAGCAGCGTCTTGTGCGGGTCGATCTGCGCGCGCAGGTCGCGCCCGCGCTGCACATCGGGCCCGGTGTAGCCTAGTTCGACACCGGGGCTCACGCGGTCGAACAGCGCGGGCAGGATCACCGCATAGCCCTCGGCGGCGAAGCTGTCGGCCACGCGGCGCATGTGGCGGTTCGCGCCGAAGATCTCCTGGACGATGACCAGGGCGCGCTTCGCATCCGCGGGGCCGGCGGTGTAGGCGTCGAGGCGGTGGCCATCGGCCGCGGTCAGTGTGACGGGCATGGGCGTCTCCTCCGGTTGGGGTTTGGAGGCGCGACCTTGGACCAGCCCGCGCCCCCGCGCCAAGGGGCCGGCTATGCCGTGGCCCCCTCGGCTTCCTTCTGCTTCTGCAGGTGCAGGTAGTTCCTGCGCGCGAACCACTGGATGTAGTCGTCGAACAGCAGGGGCTCGTGCCTGGGCGGCAGGTCCTCGCCGGTGCAGGTCGGCAGGCAGGCGATCATGGTGTCGGGGTGCGGGTCGAAGAAATAGGGGATGGCGTAGCGCTCCGCCCCCGAGGCGTTGACCACCCGGTGCGGGGTGGAGAGGAACACCTCATTGGTCCAGCGGTGCAGCATGTCGCCGCTGTTGACGATGAAGGCGCCCTCGATGTGCGGTACGTCGAACCAGGAGCCGTCGGGCATCCGCACATTCAGCCCCGGGATGGGGTTGGGCGCCAGCAGCGTCATGAAGCCGCTGTCGGTGTGGGGTGCGAGGCTGAACTGGTTGTCCTCGAAACCCTCCATGGCTGGATAGTGCGACATGCGCAGCGTCATGTTGGGCTTGACGAATGCGGCGTCGAAATGGTCGCGCTTCATGCCGAGCGCCAGCGCATAGGCCGGCACCATGGACCGCCCCAGCCGCTCCAGCGCGCCCATGTAGGCCAGCGCCGTGTCGCGGAAATGCGGCATCCAGCCGGGCCACTGGTTCATGCCTCGGAATGGCTTATTCGCGATCACATCGGGGTCGTCGGGCGTGCGCTCGCGCCGGGCGAAGAAGGCTTCGTTTAGATTGGGCTTGGTGTTGACGTTGACCTTGGAGGATTTGGTGATGGAGCCGCCCATCGGCAGGTAGCCGACATTGTGCTCGTTCACCTTGATGCGCAGCTTGGTCTCCAGCGGCTGGGCGTGGAACTCGGCCGCCGCGGCGAAGGCGGCGTCGATCAGCGGCTGCGGCACGCCATGGCCCTTCAGCATGAAGAAGCCGATGTTCTGCAGCGACCAGCGCAGCTCGGCCGCCAGCGCGAGATCGGCACCCGGCTCCCCGGCCAGGAAGGCCGAGGCGTCGAGCAGCGGCATCTGCCCGCCCACCAGCGTGGCGGGCGGGTGTGGCGCGGGCGCGCCCTTGGGATAGTCGCTCATGCGGAAACTCCCTCAGCGAGGTGGCAGGCGGCCTGGTGCTGCGGTCCCACGGGGCGCAGCAGCGGATCCTCGGTGGCGCAGCGCGCCACCGCGACGGGGCAGCGCGCGCGGAACCGGCAGCCCGGGGGCAGGTTGGAGGGGTCGGGCGGGTCGCCCTCCAGCAACGGCCGGCCGATCACGCGCCGCTCGCCGGGCTCGGGCACGGCGTCCAGCAGGGCGCGGGTGTAGGGGTGGCGGGCGTTGCCGAACAATTCACGCACCGGCGCGATCTCGACGATGCGGCCGAGATACATCACCGCCACCCGGTCGCACATCATGCGCACGACGCTGAGGTCGTGGCTGATGAACAGCATGGTCAGGTTGTGCGCCGCGCGCAGTTCGCGCAGCAGCTTCAGGATGGTCGCCTGCACCGAGACGTCGAGGCCGGAGGTCGGCTCGTCCAGCACCACGCATTCCGGCTGCAGCGTCAGAATGCGCGCCAGCCCCACGCGCCGCTGCTGCCCGCCCGAGAGTTCGTGCGGATACAGCCCCGCATGCTCCGCGCGCAGCCCCACCTCGGCCAGGGTGGACAGCACCCGGGCGCGGCGCGCGGTCCGGTCGAGGTCGGTGTGGATGACCAGCGGTTCTTCCAGGGAGCGGCCGACCGACCAGCGCGGATCGAGCGAGGCGCCCGGGTCCTGGTAGACATATTGCAGCCGGCGCCGGACCTTGCGCCAGCCGCCGCGGCCGAGCCCCTCGACGGCCTCGCCGTCGAACAGGATGCGCCCGCCGCTGGCGCGGACCAGCCCGATGACGGTCTTGCCCAGGGTGGATTTGCCGCAGCCGGATTCGCCCACCAGCCCCAGCATCTCGCCGCGTTCGAGGCGCAGGTCCACGCCATCCACCGCGCGAAGCTCGCGCCCCTTCACCTGGAAGTGGACGGCGAGGGCGACGAGTTCGAGGAGCGTCGCGCTCATGCCGCCACCGGGTGCCAGCAGCGCAGCCAGTGGCCGGGCGCGACCTCGACGGGCGGCGGGCGTTCGGCGGCGCAGCGGGCGCTGGCGTTGGGGCAGCGCGGGTGGAAGCGGCAGCCGCCGGGCGGGTTCACCAGCGGCGGGATGCTGCCGGGGATGTCGCGCAGCACGCCCTGCTCATTGGGCAGGCTCTGCAGCAGGGCGGCGGTGTAGGGGTGCCGGGGTGCTGCGAAGAAGCTGCGGGTCGGCGCCACCTCGGCCTCCTGGCCGGCATACATCACCACGATGCGGTCGCAGATCTCGGACGCCACGCCGAGGTCATGGGTGGTGAACAGCAGCGACACGCCCTTCTCCCGCACCAGGTTGTGCAGCAGCCGCAGCACCTGGGCCTGGATGGTCACGTCCAGCGCCGTGGTGGGCTCGTCGGCCAGGATCAGCTCCGGCTGGGGCAGCAGCGCCATGGCGATGGTCAGGCGCTGGCGCTGCCCGCCCGACAGCTCGCTGGGCAGCTTGGCGAGCGCCTGCTCCGGGTTGGGGATCTGCACGTCGCGCAGCATGGCGATGGCGGCGTCGCGGTGGGCGGGGCGGCGGCGGCGGGTGAACAGCGCGAGCCTCTCCTGCAGGCGGGACGGCGGCGCGGTGTCGGGCGCCTTCCAGGCCATCAGATCCGCGATCTGGTCGCCCACGCGGTAGAGCGGGTGCAGGCTGCCGAAGGGGTCCTGCGGGACGAAGGTGATGGCGCGGCCGCGAATCTCGCGCCGCACCGCATCGGCGCCGAGGCCGAGCAGGTCCTGCCCGCGGAAGCGGATGACGCCCTCGGCCTCGCCGCTGCCCAGGATGCCCAGCACCGCCTTGGCCAGCGTGGTCTTGCCGCAGCCGGATTCGCCCACGAGGCCCACCACCTCGCCCTGGCCGATGCTGAGCGACACGCCGTCCAGCGCCTGGGCCGGGCCGCGTTCGGTCGGGTAGCGCACGAACAGGCGCTGCACTTCCAGCAGGCTCATGCCTCCTGGACCTTGGCCGATTGCGCGCGGCTGGCCGCCACCGAACGCCGCAGCTTGGGATCGAGCACGTCGCGCAGGCCATCGCCCAGCATGTTGAAGCCCATCACCACGATGAAGATCGCAAGCCCTGGCGCCAGCGCATACCACCAGGCGTCGGGCAGGTATTCGCGGGCTTCGGCGATGGTGCGGCCCCATTCGGGCGAGGGCGCGGGCGCGCCGAGGCCGAGGAAGCCGAGTGCGGCCGCCGTCAGCACCGCGAAGCCCATGGAGAGCGTGACGCGCACCACCAGCGGCGAGGCGAGGTTGGGCAGCACATGCAGCGCCAATGTGCGCCAGGGGGATGCGCCCAGCGCGGCGCAGGCCTCGATGAAGGGCTCGCGCCGCAGCGCGCGCGTCTCGGCGAAGACCAGGCGGGTGAACCAGGGCCAGATGGTGAAGCCCAGCGCGAGGACGACATTGACCAGCGACGGCCCGAGCGTCTGCGCGATGGCGATGGCCAGGATGATCTGCGGGATGGCCAGGAAGATGTCGGCCAGCCGCATGATGCCATCGCTGACCCAGCCATCCAGCCAGCCCGCGATGAGGCCGAGCGGCACGCCGATGACCGCCGCCGCCCCCACGCCGAAGAGTGCGACGAACAGCGTCTCGCGCGTGCCGAGCAGCAGGCGGCTGAACACATCCGCCCCCAGCCGGTCGGTGCCGAACCAATGCGCCTCCGACGGCGGGCGCAGCCGGTTCATCGGCGCGATCTCATGGGCTGCCTCGGGGTAGGGGACGATCCAGGGCGCGATGGCCGCGATCACGACGAACAGCACCGTGATGGCGAAGCCCGTGGTGGCCAGGCGGTCGCGGGCGAGGCGCGACCAGAAGCTCGTGCCGCCCATCAGCGCGCCTCCATCAGCGGGCCGCCGCGCGCGGGTCGACCATGGCCTGCACCGCGTCCACGATGACGTTGGTGATGACATACATCGCCGCGATCCAGAGCGCCGCGCCCATCACCGCGCTGTAGTCCGACATCATGATCGAGTTCACCGTGTATCCGCCAAGACCCGGCCAGTCGAAGATCGCCTCCACCACCACCGCGCCGCCCAGCAGCGTGCCGGTGACCAGGCCGATCTGCGTCACCACCGAGGTGAGGGCGGCGCGCAGCACATAGCGCCAGACGATGATGACCGGCGGCAGCCCCATGGCCTGGGCATAGGGCACGAAGGGCCGGCCCAGCGCCTCCAGCACGCCGGTGCGGGTGAAGCGCACGATGGTGGCCGCGACCGGCAGCGCCAGCGTGATGGAGGGCAGCGCCAGGTGCCACAGCGCATCGCCCAGCGCGCGCCAATTCCCGGTCAGCAGCGCGTCCACCGTGTAGAGGCCGGTGATGAAGGCGGGCGCATCGCCCTCGATGCGGCCGAACAGCGGCAGCAGGTCCAGCCACATGACCAGCAGCAGCTGCAGCATGATGGCCAGCCAGAAATTCGCCACCGCGAAGCCCGACACCGTCAGCACCCGCACCGCGTGATCCAGCAGCGAGCCGCGCTTCAGCGCCGAGATGACGCCCACCGGGATGCCGATGAGCACCGCGAGCAGCATGGAGCCCAGCGCCAGTTCGATGGTGGCGGGCAGCCGCCCCAGCAGGTCCTCGGCGATGGGCCGCGCAGTGAAGATGGAGGTGCCCATGTCGCCCTGCAGCAGCCGCCCCAGGTAGTTGAACAGCTGCTGATACAGGGGCAGGTCGAGGCCGAGCCGCGCCCGGGTCTCGGCGATCTGTTCGGCGGTGGCGCTGTCCCCCGCCACCAGCGCCGCCGGATCGGCGGGGATGACGTTGCTGATGGCGAAGACGATCACCACCACGCCGAGCAGCGTCCCGATGCTCCAGACCAGCCGTTTCCCGAAGCGCAGCAGCAGCGGCATCAGCTGTTCTGCAGCCACATGGAACGGATGTGGTTGCCGTTGCCCACGGGCGTGAACTCGAAGCCCTGCACCCGTGTGTTGCGCACGCCCAGCCAATCCTCGTTGTGGATGTAGACCGAGGCGGCGTTCTCGGCCGCGCGCCGCGCGACATCGCCGTAGAGGCGGATGCGCTCCGCCTCGTCCTGGCTCTGGTAGGCGCGGGTGATCATCTCATCCGTCTCGGGGCCCGACCACCAGGAACACGCCTTCCAGTTGCCGTGCTGGGCGCTGTGGTAGTGGTCGCCGATCCAGTTGTGCGGGTCCATGTATTCGGCGCCCGACCAGATGGTCATCATGTCGGGCGTCGTCTCCTCGGTGCGGCAGCGGTTGGCGAGGGTGGGCCAGGTCTCGGCCACGATGCGCGCCTCGATACCGAGCTGCCGCAGCCCCGCCTGCATCACCTGCGCCGCCTGTTCGGTGCGCGCGATGCCGGTCATGCAATGCAGCGAGACGGGGCGGTCCACGCGCACGGCGGCGCGCGCCAGTTCGGCGCGGGCGGCGTCGAGGTCATAGTTGAACACCGGCTCGGGCAGGGCGCCGGGCAGGCCGGGCGGGATCGGCCCGGTCGAGCGGCGGGCCGTGCCGTTCATGATGCCGTTGATCCAGCCCTCGTAGTCGAAGGCCATCGAGATGGCACGGCGGACGTGCACATCGTCGAAGGGCGGGCGGCGGGTGTTGAACAGCATCATGAACAGCCGCGTCGAGGGTTCGCGCAGCGCCACCACGCTGCGGGCGCGCGCCATGCGCTCGACCTGGTCGGCGCTGAGCGTGCCGATGAAGTAGTCGATGTCGCCGCGCTGCATGCCGAGCGTCTGGCTGTTCGCCTCGCGGATGGTGCGGAAGCGGATGCCGGTCGGTGCGCGCTCGTGCCAGGGCAGGAAGTGGCCGTCGAAGCGCTCGCCCTCCCAGCCCACGGCCGGGTCATAGGCGGTGACGCGCCAGGAGCCGGAGGCGGCGACATTGCCCGCGAGCCAGGCGCGGCCCCAGTCGCCGTCGCGCTCATTGGCGCGCACCAGGCGGCTGTTCACCACGTAGAATTCGGACAGCAGGGAGGGGAAGGGGGCGGCGGGGCGCGTGAGGGTGAACTCGACCGTGTGATCGTCCAGCGCCCGCGTGCCGCCCGGCGCCACCAGGCCGGCGAAGAGGCGCGTCGGGCCCTGCTGCAGCGCCAGCATGCGCTCCATGGAATAGACCACATCCGCGGCGGTGAAGGGGCTGCCGTCGTGGAACACCACGCCGCGGCGCAGATGCACCCGCACGCGGATGCCATCGGCGCTGACCTCATGGCGCTCGGCCAGCCAGGGCTGCATCACGGGCGGGTTGCCCGCGAAGCGGTAGAGGCTGTCGTAGACGTTCACCTTGAAGTTCAGCCGCCCGGTGTCGAGCACCGCATGCGGGTCGAGCGTGTTGAGCTCGACCGCATTGGCCAGGCGCAGCACGCCGTCGCGCGCCGACTGCGCCTGCGCATCGCCTGCCAAAAGGGCCGGCCCGGCGAGGGCCGGCGCGGCGAGGCCCGCCGCGGCCAGCTTGAAGGTGGTCCTGCGTTCCATTGCTGTCTTCTCCGTTTCCCTGGCCGGCCCTTCAGGAGGCGGCGAGCTGCACGCCATCCTTGCCGCGTGCGTGATCGTAGTTCTGGTTGCGGTACCAGGTCATGTACTGGGTGTAGGTGATGGGCTCGTACTTCGCCGGCGTGTCGGCCGAGACGCAGCTCGGCAGGGGGGCCATCACATGGTCCGCGCCGCAGTCGAAGAAGAAGGGGATGGCGTAGCGCTCGGCGCCGGAGCGGTTGATGACGCGGTGCGGCGTGGCCAGGAAGCGGTCGTTCGTCCAGCGCCGCAGCAGGTCGCCGCCATTGACCAGGAAGGCGCCCTCGATGGCCGGCGCGTCCACCCAGCGTCCCGAGGGCAGCCGGATGGCCAGGCCCGGCACCTTGTTCTGCGCGAGCAGCGTCATGAAGGAGGTGTCGGTGTGCGGCGCGAGGCCGAACTCATTCTCCTCGACCACCTCCTGCCGGGGGTAGTGCGACATGCGCAGCGTGTACATCGGCGCGCGGAAGGCCTCGGTGAAGAAATCCGCGGGCAGGTCGAGGGCCAGCGCATAGCCGGGCAGCAGCGACAGCGCGAGGCCCTCCAGCGCGTCCTGGTAGGCCAGCGCCGTCTCGCGGAAGCCGGGCAGGCCCTCGGGCCACTGGTTCACGCAGCAGAAGGGCTTGCCGGCCAGCACGTCGGGGTGGTCGGCGGGCAGGTCGCGCTTGGCGAAGAAGGCCTCGTTCAGATTGGGCTTGTTGTTCGGGTTGATCTGGCTGTGGCGGGTGGTCGCGCCGCGGAAGGGCAAGTAGCCCACGTTGTGCTGGTTCACCCGGATGGCGAGCTTCGTCTCCAGCGGCTGGGCGTGGAAGCGGGCCGCCTGCGCGAAGGCGGCGTCCACCAGCGACTGCGGTACGCCGTGGTTGACCACGAAGTAGAAGCCGACCTCCTCGAAGGCGTGGCGCAGCTCCGTGCCCAGGCGCTCCAGCGCGCCGGCCTCGCCCGCGCGCAGCGGGCCGAGGTCGATGATCGGGATGTCCTCGCGCGCGCCGGGCCGGATCGGAGGGAGGCTCGGGGCGGGGGAGGTGTCCATCGGCGGCGCCTTCATGCTTGCGATCGCTTGAACGCTAATGACCGCGCGGCAGCCGCGTCAAATGGGACCTTCACGGATTGACAACGATCATCCGCAGGCGCTGCCATGGAACCCCTTGTGTTGCGGGAGAGGCCCATGTCCGACGCCGTGCAGCCCTGGCCCGGAGGGGCGCGCCTCGCGGTGCTGCTGACCTTCGACTTCGATGCCGAGACGCTGTGGCTTTCGCGCGATCCGGCCAATGCGCGCCGGCCCGGCACGCTGAGCCAGGGGTTGTATGGCGCCAAGGTGGGGGTGCCGAAGATCCTCGAGACCCTGCGCGAGGCGCAGGTTCCGGCGACCTTCTTCATCCCCGGCTGGACGGTCGAGAACCACACCGCCGTGTGCGAGGCCGTGCTGGCCGGTGGCCATGAGGTGGCGCACCACTCCTACAGCCATCGCTGGGTGGACCCCGATTTCCCCGACCAGGAGATCGAGGAGATGGAGCGCGGCCTCGATGCGCTGAAGCGGCATCTGGGCGTGGTGCCCAAGGGCTATCGCAGCCCGGCGGGCGAGACCTCGGACCTGCTGCTCAAGCTGCTGACCGACCACGGCTTCCTGTATGACAGCAGCCTGATGGACCAGATCGAGCCCTATCGCCACCGCCTGCCCGACGGGCGTGAGGGGCCGGTCGAACTGCCCTGGCATTGGAGCCTGGATGACGCGCCCTTCGCCCTGTTCAGTGTGAAGTCGCCGCGGCCGATCTTTCCCAACAGCGTGATCCGCGAGGTCTGGCAGGAGGAGTTCCGCGAGATCCATCGCTGGGGCGGGCTGTACAACCTGGTGATGCATCCGCAGATCACCGGACGCCCGTCGCGCATCGCGTTGCTGCGCGAGATGATCGGCTGGATGCGGGGCTTCGAGGGCGTGTGGTTCGCGACCTGCGAGCAGGCGGCGCGAAGCTGGCTGGCGGCGCGCGAGGCCGGCTGAGTGCCCGGGCGGGCGGCTTGCGGAAGGGCGCGGGCCGCCCTATGGACTGCGGCGTCCGGACAGGTGGCCGAGCGGTCGAAGGCGCGCGCCTGGAAAGTGCGTATAGGTCAAAAGCCTATCGTGGGTTCGAATCCCACCCTGTCCGCCACCATAATTCAATAAGATATTGATTTTGCTGAGTTGTGTTCTGCATCAGCCAGAACCGTCCCAACATCCGTCCCAACAGGCGCGCTTGGTTTGCCTCGCCTCCCCCCGTGCCCATAAACGCAAGAGCTTCACGTGGCGCCGCGGGCCCGGCATCGTGCAGATCTGTCCCATGCAGTCCACGAACCCACAACCAAGGCCCGGCCGCTTCCTCAGGATCCCCGAGGCCTGTGCGTACATCGGCGTGAGCCGCAGCCGGCTCTACCAACTCCTTGCCGAGGGGAAGTTGCCGGCCCGCAAGCTCGGCTGCCGCACCCTGCTCGACAAGGACATGCTCGATCGGTTCCT
>SKWC01000056.1 GCA_007129145.1 Rubritepida sp. | reverse complement strand
GGTAAGTTTCGACAAGCCTGCGGAACACGGCGCGGCTGCGCTCGTTCATCTCGCCGAGGGTGGAGGCCGTCTCCTTCATGGCGCCAGACCGTTTTTCCAAGCCACCTACCTAGGGGGGCCGCGGCGAGCGGTCAACGGTGCGCCCGGGTGTTTCAGCCGTCGTTGGGTTCGGTGCTGGGCGCGCAGGCCTCGCGCTGTCGCGGCGTCATCACCCGCCAGACCGCCCGGCCCACGAGATGCGCGGCCACCGGTGCGGTCGCCAGCACCAGAAGGAACAGCGCGAGCGCCTTCTCCGCCATCGCGGCGCTGCTGGCCCCGAGCAGGATCGCCGTGACGATCATCCCCAGCCCCAGCGTGCCGGCCTTGGTCGAGGCGTGCATGCGGGTGAACACGTCCTCCATGCGCACCACGCCGATGCCGGCCACGAGGATGAACCCCGAGCCGGCCAGCAGCAGCAGGGCGACGACGATGTCGAGGATCAGGCTCATTGCGGGCCCTCCGCGCGCTTGACGATGGCGGGGTCGACCAGCGGGTCGGACGTGGCCGGGATATCGCCCCGCGGCATGCGCTCGATGAACCGCGCGAAGGCGACGGTGGCCAGAAACGCCACCAGCCCGAGCGCGATGGCCGCGTCGAGATAGGCCCCGTCGTCCACCGCCATGCCGAACAGCGTCAGCAGCACGACGATGATCATGGTCACGAGATCGAGGGCGACGACGCGGTCGGCGAGCGTCGGGCCGAGCACGAGGCGGACGAAGGCGAACAGCAGCGACACGCCCGTCAGCGAGAACGCGATCGCCATGGCGGCGCCGGTGAAGCCGGTCAGTTCGGTCGGGCTCATGGCAGAAGCTCCATCACGCGCCGCTCCACGCCGTTCTTGATGCTGTCGATCACGGCCTGCTGGTCCTCGGCGAACATGGCATGGATGCGCAGATGCTTGCGGTCTGGCGTGACGTCCACGCTCAGGGTGCCCGGCGTGAGCGAGATCAGGTTGGCCAGCAGCATGATGCCGGTGCTGCTGGTGACCGACAGCGGCATCATCACGAAGCGGTTGCGGCCACGGTGGTGCATGAACAGCACCGCGCCGGCGACCTGGATGCAGGAGGTCAGCAGATCCCACATGAAGGCGATGATCAGCACGAAGCCCGCGCGCATCTTCCGGAAATAGTCCGACCCGTTGTAGAGGTCCTTGCACGCCCAGAGTGCGAAGAACCCCGCGACGAAGCCGAGCAGCACGTTCGGCCCGCTGAAATCGCCCGAGACCGCCGCCCAGGCCAGCGCGATCAGCAGGTTGACCGGCAGAAGCGTCATGGCTGCCCTCCCAGTACCGTCCCCAGATAGGCCGAGGGATCGGCCAGTTGCGCCCCGGCCAGCAGGGTGAAGTCGATGAACACCGCAGGAAACAGCCCCACCAGCGTGATCAGACCGGCCAGCCCCAGCGTCGCCAGCATGGCCGGGCGCGGCAGCGGCTCCGGCGCCGGCAGGGAGGGCGCGTCCTCGGCCCTCGCGCGCCAGAACGTCTCGGCGAATACCTTGCCCATGGAGTAGAGCGTCAGCAGCCCCACCGCCAGCGCCACGCCGGTCAGCAGCCAGGCTTCGGCCTTCAGCGTGGCGTCGATGATCAGCACCTTGCCCCAGAAGCCCGAGAACGGCGGAATCCCGGCCAGCGCCAGCGCCGGCACCAGGAACAGCGCGCCAAGCCACGGCGCCTGCAGCCACAGCCCCCCGGCGGGAACCTGATCCTCTCCGCCAGCGCGGCGGGCGACCAGCCAGGCGGTGGCGAACAGCGCGACCTTCACCAGCATGTCCTGCGTCATGTAGAACACCGCGCCAGCCAGCGCGCCGGGGGTGCCGACGCCGATCGCGGCGACCATCAGCCCGATCGAGGCGATCACCTGCCAGGCGAGAACCAGCCGGATCTCGCGCTGCGCCAGCGCGCCGAGGACGCCCGCCACCATGGTGGCCATGCCGCCCCAGATCAGCGCGTCGGCCAGAAACGGCGTCTCCAGCCCGTAGATCAGCGTGAACACCCGCAGCATCGAGTAGACGCCGACCTTGGTCAGCAGCGCCGAAAACAGCGCCGAGGTCGCGAAATAGGGGGTGTGGTAGGAGGCCGGCAGCCAGAAGAACACCGGAAACATCGCCGCCTTGGCGCCGAAGGCGAACAGCAGGAACGCGGCCGTCACCAGCACCTGCGTCTCGCTCATCAGCCCGGCCGCCCGGCGCAGGTCGGCCATGTTGAGGGCGCCGGTGGCGCCGTAGAGCAGGCCCACGCCGGTCAGGAACGCCACGGTCGCGATCAGGTTCAGCGCGACGTAGCGGATGGCGCCGTCCATCTGCTTGCGCCCGCCCTGCACCACCAGCAGCCCGAAGGAGGCGATCAGCAGCACCTCGAACCAGACGTAGAGGTTGAACAGGTCGCCGGTGACGAAGGCGCCGCTCACGCCGCCGAGCAGCATGTGCACGAAGCTGTGGAAGCCGAGATGCTGGGAGCGCGGGCTGATCTCCGACATCCCGAACAGCACCACGAAGAAGCCGGCGATGCTGGTCACCAGCAGCATCGCCGCGCTCAGCGCGTCGGCCACCAGCGTGATGCCGAAGGGCGCGGGCCAGCCGCTCATCTGCGCCGAGACCACCCCGTAGAGGGCGACCTCCTCGACGATGGTGTAGGCGATGACGATCTGCAGCAGCGCGCCGAGCAGGCTGACATTGCGTTGCAGCCAAGGGGCGCCGCGCAGCGCGAAGACGATGATGGCGGTCAGGAACCCGAGCGCGATGGGGGCTGGCAGCAGCATGGGCTCAACGCTTCCGTGGTTCGGCTGCGGTCAGGTCGTCGGCCTCGACGGTGCCGAACACCGCGAACAGCCGGTAGACCAGCAGCAGGGCGAAGGCGAGCAGCCCGAAGCCGATCACGATCGCGGTCAGGATCAGCGCCTGCGGCAGCGCGTTGGCGACCTCGCCCACCGGCGCCTTCTGCCCCACCGCGATCAGCGGCGGCGCGGCGAAGGAGAGGCGGCCGGCCTCGAAGATCACGAGGTTGACCGCATTCGACAGCAGCGCCAGACCGAGCAGGAACCGCAGCAGGTTGCCGGTCATCATCATGTAGCTGCTGACGGTGGTCATCAGGCCGATGAGGCCGATCATGATGAGATCCATGCTCAGCCCTTCCCGTTGCTGTCTTCGCTGTCATCCTCGAGGGCGAGGAACAGGGCGAGCACGGCGCCGACGACGACACCGTAGACGCCGATGTCGAACAGCAGCGCCGAGCCGACCGGCAGGCCGTCCTTGTGGCCCTCGGCATCGACCGACAGGAACGGCCAGGTGCTGGCCAGGAATGCCCCGTCGCCGACATAGCCCCAGATCCCTGCGGTCACCGCCAGCGCCAGCCCGATCAGGGAGATCATCGCGGGGTCCACCCGGATGGCGCGGCGCACCGCCTCGGTCCCCTCGGACTTGGCATAGAGCGCGAAGGCCACCGCCGCGACCAACCCGCCGATGAAGCCGCCGCCGGGGTCGTTGTGACCGCGCAGCAGGATGAACAGCGAATAGGC
>SKWC01000374.1 GCA_007129145.1 Rubritepida sp. | reverse complement strand
GCTGCACCGGGCGCCCCGGGTGCTGGTCGTCGAGGACGACCCCGGCATGGCCTCCTTGCTCCAGCGGGCCTTCGCCGCCCAGGGGTACGTGGCGGACGCCGCGACCTCGGCCCAGCAGGGTCTGGACTGCTTTGAACGGGAGGCCTACTGCGTGGCGGTGATCGACTACCACCTGCCCGACCAAAAAGGGGACACCCTGCTCGACCGCTTGCGCGAGATCCGCCCCGCCTGCGCCTGCATCATGATCACCGGCGACCAGGCTCCCAAGCTGGCGTTGGACTGGATGAAACGCGGGGCGGCCGCCTACATCACCAAGCCGTTCGAATCGGGCTACCTCATCGAACTCTGCGATCGCGCCCGGCGCGAGCGGGCGCTGCTGCGGACCGGCGACCTGTTGGAGAAACGTACCCGTTCGCTGCGTGACCGCGACCGGCTGTTGCAGGCGACCGCCGAGAGCGCGGGCATCCTGCTGGCCGGCACCCGGCTGGACGAGGCGGTGCCCGAAGCGCTGGAACGGATCGGACAGGCCAGTACGCACGACCGGATCTATGTCTTCGAATGCCATCCCGACCCCGCCACGGGCCAGCCCTTGTACAGCCAGCGCTACGAATGGGCCCGGCCGGGCATCACACCTCACATCGGAGAACCCGGCCTGCAGAACATGCCGCCGGACGTGTTGCCGTACCTGTTGGACTGCCTGGCCCGCGGCATGTCGGTGGGCGGGCGGGTGGCGGATCTGCCGGCGGCGGAATGCGCCTACTTCGAGGGACTGGGCATCCAGGCGTTGTTCGCCGTCCCCATCAACGTGGATGGCCGGTTCTGGGGATTCGTCGGCGTCGACGATTGCACCAGCGGCCATGAGTGGGATGCCGGGGAGAACGCCCTCTTGAAAACCGTGGCGCTGGCGGTGGGCACGGCGATTGCCCGACGCCGCATGGACGACAAACTGAAGGCCGCACTGGAGCAGGAGCAAAGGCAGAAGGAGGAGCTGCTGCGCCTGACCACCGCCATTGAGCAGTCGCCCAACACCGTGGTGGTCACCGACCTCGAGGGCGTCATCCAGTACGCCAACCCGGCCTTTGAAAAGACCACCGGCTACCGGCGCGAGGAGGTGATCGGACAAAAGGATACGCACCTGCAGGTCGGCGGATCGCGCCTCACGACGACCGACGGGGAGATCGGGAAGATCGTTTCGTCGGGGGCGGTCTGGTCGGGGCAGTTGGTCAGCCACCGCAAAAACGGCGAGGAATACACGGCGGAGTCCTGCATCGCGCCGGTCCGGGACGTGCACGGGACGATCTGCAACTACGTCGCCATCAGCCGCGACATCACCGAGGAGCTGAGTCGTGACGAGATGCTGCGCCAGGCGCAGAAGATGGATTCGATCGGCCGTCTGGCCGGGGGCATCGCACACGATTTCAACAACATGCTGGGCGTCATCCTCGGCAACACCGAGCTGGCACAGGAGCAGGTCGAACCGGACAGCCTGCTGGCGGGAGACCTGGAGGAGATCCGCAAGGCCGCCCTGCGTTCCGCCGAATTGACGCGCAAGCTGCTGACCTTCGCCCGCAAACAGGCCGCCAAACCCGAGGTGCTGGAGCTGAACCAGACGGTGGAGGAGATGCTCAAGATGCTGCGGCGCCTGATCGACGAGGCCGTGGAGATCGACTGGCAACCGGACCAGACGCCGGGGCCGGTATGCATCGATCCCTCGCAGCTCGACCAGATCCTGGTCAACCTGTGCGTGAACGCGCGTGAGGCCATCGCCGACCGCGGACGCATCACGCTGGGTGTGCGCACCAAGCGCGTCGCGCCCGAGGATTGCGCGCGCTGCGAAATGGCCGAACCCGGCGAATACGTGGTCTTGTCCGTCAGCGACACCGGCGCCGGGATGGACGAGGTGACCCGCATGCACATGTTTGAACCTTTCTTCACCACCAAGAAGACCAAGACCAATACCGGCCTCGGTCTACCCGCGGTCTACGGCATCGTCCGCCAGAACAACGGGTTCATCCAGGTCGACAGCGCGCCCGGCCAGGGCAGCACGTTCCGGATTCATTTCCCGCGTCACGCGGTGATGCCCGAGGACCTTTCCACCCAGGCCACGGTCGCGCCGAAGGCCGAGGGGGTGGAAACCATCCTGCTGGTGGAGGACGAGGCCGGCATCCTCAGCATGGTGCGGCGCATCCTGGAACAGCAAGGCTACACCGTGCTCGCCAGCGACCGGCCGCACGAGGCGCTGGAACTGGCCCGGAAGCACGAAGGCGAACTGCACCTGCTGCTGACCGACGTGGTCATGCCGGGCATGAACGGCCACGAACTCGCCGGACACATCCAACAGTTCCGCCCGGAGACCCGCTGCCTGTTCATGTCCGGCTACTCGGACGAAGTGATCAGCCGCAGCGGGATCATCGGCGACAGCGTCCACCTGATCCAGAAACCCTTCTCGCGGACCGACCTCGCCGAGCGCATCCGGCAAGTGCTCAGCCAATAGCGGCGGCACACCCTAGAAGTCGTCGAAATCCCAACCCGGCAGCCCGCCGTGCACGGAGCAGCTGGGCGGCGTTCCGACCGGGCCGAGGGTATAGATTCCGCCCTCCGGACATTCGGGCATGCCTCCGAACAGGTACTCCGAAAGTTGGTCGGCCGTGACCAGCGCCCCCTCGGACAGGTTCGCCATCATGGCGTGCTGCTCCTTGGCCGCGTCCAGCATGCGCAGATTATTGGTACAGCCGACCTCCTGCGCGTGCATGCGCGCATTGGCGAAGGCCGGGATGGCTATGGCGGCCATCAGACCCACGGGGGCGATGACGGTCGCACCCACCAGATCGCGGACGCCGAGGTGGCCGGCGCCGGTCAAATGGATGCCGGACGGCAGGTTGTACAGCGTCAAGGCCAGTCCCGTCTGCGCCTTCGTCTCCATCAACGCCGCCATGTAGGCAGCCTCGGGCCCTTCGCCACTCGACTGCGCGAGGGCCTCGTTGCGGACCTGCTGCAGCACCTCGCCCAGCCGCTCGCTGATGAAATGGATGCCGTTGTTGGGTTTGTCGATGTCAGGGAACGCCTGCATGAAATCCGCAGTAGCCAGCAGTCCGTCGCGGTGGCGCGCCGCGGAGATCGCGCTGCGCACCACCTCCGGACTGCTGCCGATCAGCAAGTAGTTCCCGTGGACGCCCAGCGTGGGCTGGAGCGGGATGGGAATCGGCGGCGAAAACGGCAACGCATACAACGTGGCGTCTTCCTCGCGCTGACCGGGTAACTCCTCGCCCGTCATGGTTTGCATGAGGTGCTGCACGGTGTTGATCACGGTGTCGTCCTCCACGCCGACGATATACAGCAGGGAGGGGAGCGGGATGGCGATGGCATTCTCGGCGTCGCCGAGGGGAACGGGCAGGGTCTCGGTTTCTGAAAGCTGCACGGAGAACAGCGTTTCCGGTCGAAGGGATCCGATCAACTCGTCGGCCGTTCGTCCGGCCAGGTCGGCGAAGGCCTGCAGCCCCTGTTCGAGCGCGGCCCCCCCCTCGGGACCACCGACCTCGCTGACGGCGTTG
>SKWC01000005.1 GCA_007129145.1 Rubritepida sp. | reverse complement strand
CCGCGCTGGCCTGGCGGGCCGAGGCGCCCGTGGGCGTTGCGCCGCCGCGTATCGTGACCATCGCCGCCGAGGCCGCCGCCGCCGCGGGCCACGACCCGCGCGCCACGGTGGATGCCGGGGCGCATATGTTCTCGGCCACCGCCTTCTGGCCCTGCCGCCGCCCGCATGACCTGCTGATCTCCAACGGCCTCGCCACCATGGGCTTCGCCCTGCCGGCCGGCATCGCCGCCGCGCTGCACGACCCCGGGCGCGGCGCCATCGCCTTCACCGGGGATGGCGGCCTCATGATGTGCCTCGCGGAACTGGCCACCGCGGCCGAGGCCGGCGCGCGGGTGGTGACGGTGGTGTTCAACGACGGCGCGCTCTCGCTCATCGACATCAAGCAGCAGCAGCGCCAGCTGCCGCCCGAGGGCGTGCGCTGGGGCCATGCCGATTTCGCCGCCATCGCCGAGGGCATGGGGGTGAAGGGGCTGCGCACCGCCGATGAGGCTGGGCTGCGCGACGCCCTGGCGCAGGCCTTCGCCCATGACGGGCCGAGCCTCGTGGATGTGCGGGTGGACCCGGCCGGCTATGGGGCGCAGCTCCAGGCCATGCGGGGTTGAGCGGGCGCGTGGCGGGTTTCTCGGCGCTGCGGCTCGGTTCGGCATGGCGGCGCATCCAGGGGCTGATGGATGAGGCGGCGCAGAATTTCGTGCGCACCTCCTTCTCCTCGGTGGTGCGGGACAATTGGGACCTCGCCATCGGGCTGATGGACGGGGCGGGGCGGCAATTCGCGCAATCCGCGCGCTCGGTCCCCTCCTTCGTCGGCACCATGCCGCACACGCTGGCGGCGATGCTGCTGCGCATCCCGCTCCCGCGCCTCGCGCCCGGCGACGTGCTGATCTCCAATGACGGCTACCTCGGCACCGGGCATCTGAACGACATCACGCTGATCCGCCCGGTGTTCCGCCAGGGCCGCGTCATCGGCTGGATCGGCGGCACCTTCCACTCCACCGACATCGGCGGCGCGCCCTCCATCGAGGCGCGGGATTCCTGGGAAGAGGGGCTGACCATCCCGATCGCGCGGATCATGCGCGGGGGCGTCGAGAACGAGGATGTGGTGGCCTTCCTGGAGGCCAACCTGCGCCAGCCGGATGAGACGCTGGGCGACATCCGCGCGCTGTTCGCCGTGTTCGAGCAGGCCGAGGCGCGGCTGTTCCGCATCATGGCCGATGAGGGCATCGAGGAGCTGGACGGCCTCTCGGGCGAGATCTTCGCGCGTTCCGAAGCCTCGATGCGCGCGGCGATCGCCGCCGCCCCGGATGGCGAGGTCGAGGACGCCGTCACCGCCGATGGCTTCGACCATCCGGTGACCATCCGGCTGCGGCTGGCCATCCGGGGCGATCGCCTCAGCCTGGATTTCACCGGCACCGACCCGCAGATCGCGCGGCCGGTGAACTCGCCGCTCAATTTCTCGCGCGCCTACAGCTTCTATGCGGTGAAATGCGCCTTCGACCCGGAGACGCCGAACAACGACGGCTGCTTCCGGCCCATCACGATCACCGCGCCCGAGGGCAGCATCGTCAACCCGCGCCGCCCCGCCCCGGTCTGGGGGCGGCACCTGACGGGGCACTACCTGCCCATGCTGGTGCTGGCCGCGCTGGGGAAGCTGGTGCCCGAGCGCGTGATCGCCGAAGGCGGCGCGCCGCTGTGGAACGCCTATTTCACCGGCGAGCACGCGGATGGCCGCCGCTATGTCCGGATGTTCTTCATGAATGGCGGGCATGGCGCCCTGCCCATGCGCGACGGCCCGGCCTGCCTGTCCTTCCCCTCCAACGTGGCCACCCAGGCGGTCGAGCATTTCGAGAACGCCGTGCCCATGCTGCTGACCGAAAAGGCGCTGATCCCCGGCAGCGGCGGCGATGGCCGCACCCGCGGCGGGCTGTCCCAGCGCCTGAGCTTCGAGGTGGTGGGCGAGAAGCCGGTCACCGTCACCTACCGCCATGAGCGCGTGCAGCACCCGCCGCGCGGGCTGCTGGGCGGGCTGCCCGGCCGGGGCGGGCGTGAATTGGTGGACGGCAGGCCCGTGCCGGCCAAGGCGCGCATCACCCTCGCGCCGGGGCAGGTCATCACCTTCGAGACGCCGGGCGGCGGCGGCATGGGCCCGCCCGCCGAACGCGACCCCGAGGCCCGCGCCCGCGACCTGGCCGAGGGCTACACCACCGAAGGCGGCCAGGCATGAGCACCGCGCCCTACCGCATCGGGGTGGATATCGGCGGCACCTTCACCGATTTCGTGCTGCTCGACAGCCGCGACGGCTCCTTGCGCAACGGCAAGCTGCTGACCACGCCGCACGCGCCCGAACAGGCCGTGCTGGAGGGCATCCGCCAGCTTCTGGACCGGCACGGCATCGCGCCCGGCCAGGTCCAGCATGTGATCCACGGCACCACG
This sequence comes from Rubritepida sp., assembly GCA_007129145.1. Classification (GTDB taxonomy): domain Bacteria; phylum Pseudomonadota; class Alphaproteobacteria; order Acetobacterales; family Acetobacteraceae; genus Roseococcus. The sequence continues at coordinate 1,125 of SKWC01000005.1, read as the reverse complement.
CTGGTCGCCAATGCGCTGATCGAGCGGCGCGGCGTGCCCACGGGGCTCATCACCACCCAGGGCTTCCGCGACGTCGTCGAGATCGGCACCGAGCTGCGCCACGACACCTACAACCTGTTCATGCGCCAGCCCGAGCCGCTGGTGCCGCGCCGCCACCGGCTTGAGGTGCCCGAGCGCCTGCTGCCCGATGGCGCGGTGCGCACCCCGCTGGACGAGGCCGCGGCCCGCACGGCCGCGCGCGCGCTGGCCGAAGCCGGTGTGCAGGCGGTGGCCGTCTGCCTGCTGCACGCCTTCCGCAACCCCGCGCATGAGCAGCGCGTGGCGCAGATCATGGCCGAGGAGGCGCCGGCGCTGACCGTCTGCCTCTCCTCGGAGGTGGTGCCCGAGATCGGCGAGTATGAGCGCGCCTCCACCACCATCGCCAATGCCGCGGTGCTGCCAGTGTTCCGCCGCTACCTCGCGCGGCTGGCCGAGGGGCTGCGCGGCATCGGCCTGGGCGGGCCGCTGTTCCTGATGCTGTCGGACGGCGGGACGGTGGATGAGGCGACGGCGGCGCGCCACCCCATCCGGCTGGTGCAGTCCGGCCCGGCGGGGGGCGTGCGCGCCACCGCCCTGTATGGCGCGGCGGCCGATGAGCCCGATGTGCTGTGCTTCGACATGGGCGGCACCACCGCCAAGGCCTGCCTGATCGAGGGCGGCGAGCCGCTGCGCAGCCTGGATTTCGAGGTCGCGCGGGTGGACCGCTTCCGCAAGGGCAGCGGGTTGCCGCTGAAGCTGCCGGTGATCGAGATGATCGAGATCGGCGCGGGTGGTGGTTCGATCGCGCGGGTGGACCGGCTGGGTCTGATCCAGGTCGGCCCCGAAAGCGCGGGCTCGGACCCCGGCCCGGCCTGCTACGGGCTGGGCGGCACGCGCCCGACCGTGACCGACGCCGACCTGCTGCTGGGCTACCTGGCGCCCGGCAGCTTCCTGGGCGGGGACATGCGCCTGGATGTGGCGGCGGCCGAAGCCGCCATCCGCGTGCATCTGGCCGAGCCGCTGGGCATTTCGGCGGTCGAGGCCGCCTGGGCCCTGCATGAGACGGTGAACGGCAACATGGCCCAGGCCGCCGCCATCCACGCGCTG
>SKWC01000296.1 GCA_007129145.1 Rubritepida sp. | reverse complement strand
GTGCCGGCCGAGCACCAGGCAACCCGCCGTGTCGGCGTCCAGCCGGTGCGCCGGCTGCGGCAGGTGGCGCTTCCCCTGGCGCAGCAGCGGCAGCCACCCCTCCAGCGAGGCGCCGCCGCGCGGCCCGGCGTGCACCGCCAGCCCCGCGGGCTTGTCGAGGATGATCACCGCATCGTCCTGGTGCAGCACCCGCCCCAGGACCTCGGCCTCATTCGGCGGCGGCGGCGGTGTCGGGTGCGGCGATGCGCGGGAGGGTCCGCATCCAGGCGAAGTAGAGGTCGCGCGCCCGCGTCGCGACGGGGCCGATGCCAAGCTCGCGCCCGTTGTAGCGGATGCAGGGCTGGACCTTCCCGTAGTTCCCCGTCGAGAAGATCTCATCGGCGCTCTCCAGCTCCTCGGGGCGGACGGCGCGCTCCTCCACGGCATGGCCGGCCTGGCGCAGCAGGGCGATGACGCGCTGGCGGGTGATGCCGTTGAGGAAGGTGTGGTTCACCGCCGGCGTCACCGCCACCCCATCCTTCACGAACCACAGGTTCGAGCTCTGGAATTCCGCGATGTTGCCGGCCGGGTCCAGCATCACCGCCATGCCCGCACCGCGCTCGGCCGCCCAGGCGGCGGCGCGCGCGCCATTGGGGTAGAGGCAGGCGGCCTTGGCGTCGGTCGGCGCCATGTCGGTGGCCGGGCGGCGGAAGGGCGTCAGCATGGCCGAGAAGCCGGCCCATTCGGGCAGCGGCGCGTCATAGAGCGAGAGGATGAAATCCGTGCTGTCCGGGTCGGGCCGCGCCGCGCCGATGCCGCGGCGGATGAAGAACATCGGCCGCACATACAGCGTGGCGCCGGGGCCCATGCGGCGGATGCCCTCCTCGCACAGGGACTGGATGGTGGCGGCGTCGAGGCCTGGCTTCATGCCCATCACATGCGCGGAGCGGATCACCCGCGCGCAATGGCGGTCGAGGTCGGGCGCCCAGCCCTCGACGGCGCGGGCGCCGTCGAACACGACCGATGCCAGCCAGAAGGCGTGGTCCAGCGGGCCCAGGATCTTGGGCTCCTCGGTCAGCCAGGTCCCGTCGTACCAGAACACGCCCGCCATCGCGGTTCTCCTTCGCAACGGTCCAGCATAAGCATGCCCCGTGTTGCGCCAAAAGCCCCGGTTGTGGGGGCCGGGGACGTGGCGTAGCCTCCTGCCGTTGCGAAATCATGGGAGGGCAACCGCCAATGACGATCCATTTCGTCGTGCATGACGAAGGGGATTCCGTGGGAGTCGTGGTGGTGGAGGGGCTGCGTGCCGCCAACCGCATCAACGGCTGGATCATGGACCAGGACAAGATGATCGAGTTCGACGCGAAGTCGGACATCCCCATCGGCCACAAGCTGGCGATCAAGCCGATCAAGGCCGGCGACGCGATCATCAAATACGGCGTGGACATCGGCAAGGCGATCGCCGACATCGCCGCGGGCGAGCATCTGCACGTCCACAACGTCAAAACCAAGCGCTGGTGAGGGCCGTCCCATGGGCATGAATCTGAAGGGCTCCGCCTTCGAGGGCTGGCGCCGCGAGAACGGGCGGATGGGCGTGCGCAACCACGTCATCATCCTGCCGGTGGACGACCTCTCCAACGCCGCCGCGGAAGCCGTGGCGAACAACATCAAGGGCGCGCTGGCCATCCCGCACGCCTATGGCCGGCTGCAGTTCGGCGCCGACCTCGACCTGCACTTCCGCACCCTGATCGGCACGGGCTGCAACCCCAATGTCGCGGGCGTGATCGTGATCGGCATCGAGCCCGGCTGGACCGGCAAGATCGTCGAGGGCATCGCGGAGTCGGGCAAGCCGGTCGAGGGCTTCGCCATCGAGCAGAACGGCGACATCAACACCATCGCGAACGCCTCGCGCGCCGCCTACAAGCTGGTGAAGCACGCCTCCCGCCTGAAGAAGACCCGGGCCGACCTGGTCGAGCTCTGGGTCAGCACGAAGTGCGGCGAGAGCGACACGACCTCGGGCCTGGCTTCCTGCCCCACCGTCGGCAACGCCTTCGACAAGCTGTGGGAGAACGGCAACACGCTGGTCTTCGGCGAGACCAGCGAGATCACGGGCGGCGAGCACCTGGTCGCCGCGCGCTGCCGCACGCCCGATGTCGCCAAGCAGTTCATGGCGATGTTCGACCGCTACCAGCGCATGATCGAGGCGAACAAGACCAACGACCTGTCCGAAAGCCAGCCCACCAAGGGCAACATCGAGGGTGGGCTGACCACCATCGAGGAAAAGGCGCTCGGCAACATCCAGAAGATCGGCAAGAAGTGCCTCGTGGATGGCGTGCTGGACAAGGCCGAGGAACCGACCGGCCCCGGCCTGTGGTTTATGGACAGCTCCTCCGCCGCGGCCGAGATGGTCACGCTCTGCGCCGCCTCGGGCTATGCCGTGCATTTCTTCCCGACCGGCCAGGGCAATGTCATCGGCAACCCCATCCTGCCGGTGATCAAGCTGACCGCGAACCCGCGCACCCAGCGCACCATGAGCGAGCACATCGACGTGGATGTGACCGGGCTGCTGCAGAAGCAGATGAACATGGACGACGCCGGCGAGGCGCTGCTGGACTGCATGCTGCGCACCGCCGATGGCGAGCTGACGGCGGCCGAGCTGCTGGGCCACCGCGAGTTCAGCCTGACGCGCCTGTACGAAAGCGCGTGATGTGAGGGCAACGGACGGGGGGCGGCGCCCTCCGTCCCGCGCCATGATGGGCGCATGAGCCCTGTCGCCTTATCCGGCCGGCCCGCCCTGGCCGCCGGCTTCACCACCGCCCTGCTGGCCTGGGGCGTGGCCTTCTACGGCCCCGGCGTCTATCTCGCTGCGCTGGAAGCCCGGCATGGCTGGCCGGTCTCGGCCATCTCGGCCGCCATCACCCTGCAATTCCTCTCGGGCGCGCTGCTGGTGGCGCGCTTCCCCGCGCTGCAGGCCCGCTTCGGTTTGGCGCGGCTGGTCCCGGCCGGCGGCGCGCTGCTGGCCGCGGGTCTGTGCCTGTGGTCGCTGGCGCCCGCCCTGTGGGTGCTGGTCCCGGCCGCGCTGGTCATGGGCGCGGGCTGGGCGCTGACCTCGGGGGCGGCGGTGAACGCCATCGTCGCGCCCTGGTTCGACCGGAACCGGCCGGCCGCGCTCTCCATGGCCTATAATGGCGCGAGCCTCGGTGGGGTGGTGTTCGTGCCGCTCTGGGCGGCGCTGATCGGCGGGTTGGGCTTCGGCCTCGCGGGGCCGCTGGTGGCGGGCGTGCTGCTGGTGGCCTTCCTGGCCATGGGGCTGACGGTGCTGCGCCGCACCCCGCCCGCCGCCACTTCCGCGCCCGGCATCCAGCGGCCGCTTCCGGCCGGGCGCGGCATCTGGCGCGATGCGCGCTTCGCCAGCCTCTGCCTCGCCTTCAGCCTGGCCATCTTCGCCCAGGTCGGGCTGCTCGCGCATCTGTTCTCGCTGATGGCGCCCGCGCTGGGCACGCTCGGCGCCGGCTGGGCCATGAGCCTGCTGACCACCTGCGCCGTGGCCGGGCGCTTCCTGCTGGCCGCCGCCCTG
>SKWC01000227.1 GCA_007129145.1 Rubritepida sp. | reverse complement strand
TGGCCGGCGGCGTGATCTCGGCCGCGGCAACGGGCTCGGCCAAAACGGGTTTCGCCAGTGGAGGCTCGGGCACCGCGGCCTGCACGGGTTCGGGCGGCGGCGGCGGGGCGGCGAAGGGCTGCTCCAGCGCCACCGTGGCCTCCTCGGCCGGGATGGGCGCCTCCTCCACCGGGGCGGGCGTGGACGCGATCATCATGTCGGGCGTGAGTTCCAACGCCTCCTCGGTGGCATCGGCCGGGGGTGGGGCCCCGGCCACCGGGGCCTGGTCGTCCTCGTTCAGGATCTTGCGGATGGAGGCCAGGATGTCGTCCATCGAGGGCTCCCCGGCATGGCCCTTGGGCGTCTGAGCCATGGGCTCAGCGCTCCGCCACGCCTGAGAGGTCCCCGGTTCCGGCCCAGCGGTTGCGAACGGCGTCGTAGTAGGCGGTCATGTCGTATTGCTCCACCGGCAGGCCGAGATCGGCCGCGGTCAACCGGCCGATCGAGCCGGCCAGCGCGTATGAGGCCGTGATGACGGTGGACAAAGCGTTGACGAGGCTAGTGCGCGCGTTCAGCAGCTCCTGCTCCGCGTTCAGCACGTCGAGGGTGGTGCGGCTGCCCACCACCGCCTCGCGCTGCACGCCATCCAGGGCGATCTCGGCGGCGCGGATCTGAGCGCGCACGCTGGTGACCGCGGCGCGGGCGCTCTGCAGGCTCTCCCAATTGGCGGCGGCCTGCTGCGCCACCGAGCGGCGCGCCTCATCCACCTGGCGCAGCGCCTGCTGGGCGGCTTGCCGCGCCTGGCGCACGGCGGCGTGCTCGGCGCCGCCCTGATACAGGGGCATGGTCAGGTTGAGCGTGGCCTGCACGCCGCTGGTGATGCTGTTGGGGGTCTGCTGGTTGCCCTGGCGGAAGGCCTGGGCCTGGGCGTTGATCTGCGGCAGCAGGGCGGCCATCTGCACGTCGATGGCATCCCGCGCGCCGGCGGCGCCGAACAGGGCGGCCACCACGGCGGGGTTGTTCGCCACCGCCTGGGCCTGTGCCTCGGCGGCGCTGGCCAGCGGCAGGCGCAGCGGCTGCGGGTTGGTAAGCCGCGCGGGGGCGATGCCGATGACCCGCTCAAAGGCGGCGCGGGCGACCTGCAGGTTGCCCTCGGCCTGGACGCGGTTGGTGCGCGCGCCGGCCAGCCGGCTCTCGGCCTGGGCCACGTCGGTGCGGGTGATCTCGCCCACCGCGAAGCGCGCGTTGGTGGCCTGGAGCTGGCGGGCCAGCACCTGCTCGTTGTTGCGGTTCAGCCGCACCAGCTCGCTGTTCTGGATGACGGCGATATAGGCCTGCACCGCATCGCCCAGCACCAGCTGCTCGGTCGCCAGCAGGCGGGCGCGCTGGGCGAGGACGGCGTTCTCCGCCTGGCGGGTCTGCGCCGCGGTGCGACCGCCGCGGAACAGCGGCTGGGTGATGGTCGCGGTGAGCGCGTTGGGGTTGCGGTCCACCCGGCGGGTGGGGGTGTTGCCGGTCTGGATCTCGGTGCCGGCGACGCCGACCGAGCCGCCCAGCACCACCGTCGGCCGCCAGCCCGCCAGCGCCTGGGGGACGCCCTCATCCACGGCGCGCAGCTGGGCGCGGGCGGCCAGCAGGGTGGGGTTGTTGCTGTAGGCGCGGGCCAGCGCCTCCTGCAGGGTCTGGGCGGCAGAGGGCACGGCGGGCAGGGCCAGCGCGGGCAGAACCAGCGCGGCCAGGACCGCGCCCCGGATCAGGGAGCGGCCGAAGCGGGAGGGCGATGCGGGGCGGTGGTTCGGCATGGGCCGGAGTCTAGCGGCCCGGCCCCGGCCGCGCCAGCGTTGAGAGAGCGTCGCGCCAGCGTTGAGAAAGTCACGCGCCAGCGTTGAGGATCACGCGCCGGCGCTCAGAACACGAAGCCCCGCGCCGCGGCGAATTCCGGGACGAGGGCTGTGGCCGTGGTCTCGAACACCCATTGCTCGCCCAGCGCGGCGCCGGCGCGGCGCAGCAGGATGCCCTTGCCCACCGGCCCCTCGCCGCCCCGGATCAGCGCCAGCCGCCCGCCCTCGCCCAGCTGGTTGGTCAGCGCGACGGGGAGGCGCTCGGCCACGCCCTCGATCAGCATCACCCGGTAGGGCGCGCCCTCGGCATGGCCGCGCGCGGGGTCGGCCTGGATGACCTCGGGCCGGGCATGCGGCAGCACCGCTGCAAGGGTGGTGCGTGCCACCGCGGCCAGGCGGGGATCGGCCTCGACCGCCGTGACCTCCAGGCCCATCCGCGCCAGCAGTGCCGCGCCGTAGCCGGTGCCGGCGCCCAGCACCAGGGCGCGCTCGCCGGGCTGGGGCAGCAGCAGCTGGATCATGCGCGCCAGCACCATGGGCTGCAGCATGAAGCGTCCCTCGCCCAGCGGCACGGGCGCGTCGGCATAGGCACGGTGCTGCTGCGCGGGGGGCACGAAGGCCTCCCTCGGCAGGCGGCCCATCGCCTCGATCAGCAGCGGGTCGGTCACGCCGTTCGGCGTGATCTGGCCCAGCACCATCATGCGCCGCGCCGGCGCGAAATCACTGGTCCCCGCGACCGGGAGCGGCGCGCTGCCGGCCGGCGCGTCATTCTGTGCGTGCATCATGGGCCTTGCCTTTCCTGCGCCGCTTATAGGAGGCCGCGCGCCCTCTGGCCAAGCCGCCGCTTGACCAAGGGGCGCGCGCGGCGGATACAGCGGCCCTGGGACGGTCCGGTGGCCGAGTGGTCAGGCAAGGGTCTGCAAAACCCTCTACGGCGGTTCAATTCCGCCCCGGACCTCCATTCCGCGACCCGGCGCATTCTGCCCGGGGGGCGGTTGCGGGAGGCGGGCGTCTCTGTTATCCGCCCCGGCGTGGCTGATCCGGCGTGGCGCAGCGGTAGCGCAGCGGACTGTTAATCCGTTGGTCGTTGGTTCGAATCCAACCGCCGGAGCCATCCCTCACCCCGCAACCTCCGCGAAATACGCCGCCATCCCGTCCAGGGTCAGCAGCCGCGGATAATCCGCCTCCGGAATCGGCGCGCCGGTGCGCTCATGCAGCCCTGCCACCAGGTTCTGGAAATCCATCGAATCGAGGTCCAGCGCCTCGCGCAGGTCGGCATCGCCCGCCACGGCGGACAGATCCGCCTCGGGCGCGATGCCGCCCAGCACCTCGGCCACCAGGGCCAGCGTCTCCTGTCGCGTCATGCCGCCTCCTCCCGCTGCAGTTCCGCCTCGATCCGCGCCAGCAGCAGCCCGCCGCGATGCCCGTCCGAGGCGCGATGATCCCCCGCCAGGGTGAGGCTGACGACATGGCGCGGCACCACCGCGCCACCCACCACCCAGGGCCGCTCCACGATCCGCCCCACCCCGATGATCGCGACCTGCGGCGGGTGGATGACGGGCAGCACGCTCTCGGCCCCGCGATCGCCCAGGCTGGTGACCGTGATGGTGGCGTCCGTCATCTCCGAGCCGCGCAGCCCGCCGCCACGGGCGCGCGCCACCAGGTCGCGCAGCGCCGCCATCAGCGCCGCGGGCGCGAGACGGTCGGCGTCGCGGATGGCGGGCGCCACCAGCCCGCCGC
>SKWC01000051.1 GCA_007129145.1 Rubritepida sp. | reverse complement strand
GGCGTGACCTGCCTGTCCTGGCCGTCCAACGTCTCCTCCACCTCGATCGAGATCAGCGAGCACATCGCGCCGCTGATCTTCCACCACAAGCGGCTGCGGCCGGATTCCGGCGGGCCGGGGCGGCATCGCGGCGGCCTGGGCCAGGAGATCCTGCTGGAGAGCCGCTCCGACGGCCCCATCGCCGTCTCCTTCCTGGCCGAGCGCACCATCTTCCCCGCCTTCGGCATCGAGGGCGGCGGGGCGGGCGCGCCGGGGGTGTTGAAGATCAACGGCGCGGTCAGTGACCCCAAGCGGCAGTATGTGCTGAAGCGCGGCGACACGGTGCTGATGGCCACGCCGGGCGGCGGCGGCCATGGCGATGTCGCCGCGCGCGACCCGGAGGCCGCGGCGGCGGATCGCGAAGCGGGCTACGTCACGGGCGGGTGATCAGCCCGGCCGATCAGCCTGTTTGGGCCTGCCAATGCGCCGCGATGGCCTCGCCGGTGGCGGGCCACACCGCGCCATCGGCCAGGATCTCGTCCAGCAGCGCGCCCAGGGCGGCGATGCGGTGCGGCTGGCCCATCACCCAGGGGGTGATGGTCAGGCACAGCACCCGCCCGCCGCCGGCCGCCTCGGCCTCGGCGCGCAGCACCGCCATGGTGCGGCGCACCGATTCCACCCAATCCCCGGTGGCCATGTGCTGCTGCGCCAGCATCCGCTGGTCGCTCATGTCCCAGGAGATGGGCATGGCCAGCAGCCCGCCCGATTTCGTCGTCACGGGATAGGGCAGGTCGTCGTTCACCCAATCCGCGACATAGGACAGCCCCGCCTCGGCCAGCAGCGGCAGGGTGTTCATGGATTCCGAGAAGCCGGGCGAATGCCAGCCCTTGGGCCGCGCGCCGTCGGGCCCGGCCAGCAGGTCCAGCGCCTCGCGGATCATGGCGCGTTCCTCGGCCTCGGGCAGGCCGCCATGGTGCGGGCGGCCCATGTCCAGCCCGCCCGCCGCGACCTCCCAGCCGGCCTCGCGGATGTGGCGCAGCAGCAGGGGGTAGCGCTGCGCCAGCACCGCCGAAAGGAAGGCGGTGGCCGGCACCCCGCGCGCTGCCAGGGCGCGGATCAGGCGGAAGATGCCGATGCGGTTGCCGTAGTCGCGCTGGGTGTAGTCCCAGTAGGAGGGGTAGGGCCGCTCCGTCCCGCCCGGCATGGGGAAGGGCTTGTTGCCCATGTCCATCGGGAAGTGGCCGGCCTGGACCGCCACCCACAGCGCCAGCGGCTTGCCGCCCGGCCAGGCGACGCGCGGCGCCTCGGCCAGGTTGCGGTGGGTGTAGAAGTCATGGTCGAGCCCGCGGCGGCGGTGCGGATAGACCAGGTATTCGGGGGGCAGGCCGCTCATGCCGGCAATCCTTCGATCCAGGCCTGGACCTCGGCCAAATGGTGTTGCTTCCACCAGGTCGCGATCTCGCGCCCGGTGGCCAGCCACACGCCCTCATGGCCGGTCACATGCGCCAGCACCTCCTCGAAGGCGGCCAGCCGCTGCGGCGTGCCCACGAGATAGGGGTGGACGGGCATGCACAGCACCGTGCCGCTCTCGGCGCCCTCGGCGTAGAGTTGGTCGAACTGCGCCTTGCAGATCTCGGCGTAGCGGGCGGGCGGGGTGTTGCGCATGCCGAACAGCGGCACGTCGTTCACCTCCAGCGAATAGGGGATGCTGATCAGCGCGCCCGCGCGGGTCTTCACCGGCATGGGCTGGTCGTCGTGCAGCATGTCCAGCGTGTACAGGATGCCTTCCTCGGCCAGGATGTGCTGCGTCGTCTCGTCATTGGACAGAGCAGGCGTCAGCCAGCCGTCCAGCGACTGGCCGGACGCGCGGAGGATGGTCTCGCGGTTCTCGCGGATCACCTCGCGCTGCTGGTCCTCGCTCATGCCGTAGAAGTAGCGGGTGTTGTAGGTGCCGTGGCTGAACAGCTCCCACTCCAGCTCGCAGCAGCGCTCGATGATCTCGGGGTAGTGGTCGCAGACCGCGCAGCTGAGCGAGACCGAGCCGCGCACGCCGTGCCGCGCCATCGCCTCGGCCATGCGCCAGAAGCCCACCCGGTTGCCGTAGTCGCGGTGCGAATAGCCCAGCACGTCCGGGATGGGCCGCGTCCAGGGCATGCGCCGGGCATTGGGCGGGGGTTCGAGCTCATAGTGCTCGATGTTGGGCACCACCCAGAAGGCGATTCGCGCGCCATTGGGCCAGGTGATGCGCGGCCGCCCCGCATAGGGGGCGTAGTCGTAGTGGCCTGGTTCGCTCAGCATTGCTCAGCCTCTTCCTTCCATGCCCATCAGCCCCTGCACCACCTCTCCGATGGGCAGGACGTCCGCGTATTTCACCGCCATGTCGTAGAGATTGGCGAAGTGCGGGCCCTCGTGCTTGTCGGCCACGCATTCCTCCGGGACGATCATGCGGTAGCCGCAGGACAGGCCCTCGACCACGGTGGCGCGCACGCAGCCGGAGGTGGAGCCGCCGGTGACCACCACCGTGTCCACCCCGTGGAATGTCAGCAGCGAGCGCAGATTGGTTTCGAAGAAGGCCGAGGCCATGCGCTTCTTGATGACGACGTCGGAGGGCTGGATGGCCAGCCGCGGATCGAACTCGGCGCGCGCCGAGCCCTCCTTGATGTTCTGCAGGCTGTCGGGGGTGTCGCTGCGCGTGCCCCAGACGCCGCAATCCTCGCCGCTCTCGACATAGGCGACATAGGTCCAGACCACCGGGAAGCCCTTCTCCCGGCACAGCGTGGCCAGGGTGTTGATGTGGGCGGTCTGGGCCGGGTCCGTTTCATAGGCGGTGGCGGGGAAGGCCGTGAGGTCGGTGTAGGCCCGCTGCGGGTCCACATTCACCAGGGCGGCGCGCCGGCCGAAGCCGAAGCGCGCGCGCTGGGGGCCGGCGCGCAGCGCGGCAAACATCTGCCGCGCCGTCATGTCGCTGTGCTGCATCCATCCCCTCCCGCTGTCCGGCCTCAGGCGGCCGGGAACGCGTTCCAGTCCTCGGTGTGGCAGGCCATGTCGTCGGGCCGCGTGTCCCACACATAGACCTTGCCTGCGCGATCCTCCAGGGAGCCGCCGTTGCGGCCGTTCGAGGAGATTGCATGGCCGTTGCACCATTGCCCTGCATCACCCTGCCCGGATCGGCGCCGAGGCTGAGCGCGCTGTGGGGCTTGGAGCGCCGTTCCATGGGCTCTCCCAGGCCCGGCTGGGCGATCGCCATGCCTCAGGCGGCCTGCCGCAAGGCCCGCGCGCGGCACTTCATGAGCGGCTGGATGCGGGTGCCGAACTGCTCAATGCCGATCAGATAGTCGTCGAAGGTCAGCATCACGCCGCGCAGGCCGGGTGTTGCGGCCACCTCATCCAACTGTCTCGCAACGGTTTCGTACGAGCCGATCAGGCGCAGCATATTCGTGGGCACGCGATCGGAGGTGACCATGCGCCCCACCGTCGAATGCACTTCCGCCTTCACATCGGTGGCGGCCTGGGCGTCGCGCCAGGCGAGGGCTTCTGTGTCGGTGCCCTCGACATAGTGGTTCCACTTGGCCATGGCGGCCTCGTCGGTTTCGTCTG
>SKWC01000394.1 GCA_007129145.1 Rubritepida sp. | reverse complement strand
TCGGCGGCAGCCCGATCACGCTCGAGGAGTTTGAGCTGGGCGACCGCGCCTTCGAGATCAACAAGCTGGCCGTGGAGCTGGCGCGCGAGGCGGCCGAGAGCTTCGCCGATGGCCGCCACCGCTGGGTCGTGGGCGACATCGGCCCGGGCACCAAGCTGCCGAGCCTGGGGCACATCACCTATGACGCGCTGGAGGCGGCGCTGACCGAGCAGTGCCGCGGGCTGATCGCGGGCGGGGCGGATGCGCTGCTGACCGAGACCAACCAGGACACGCTCTACATCAAGGCCGCGGTGAACGCCGCCAAGGCCGCCAAGGCCGCGACGGGCAGCGACATCCCGATCTTCGTGCAGGTGACGGTCGAGACGACGGGCACGCTGCTGGTCGGCCCCGACATCGCCGCCGCCGCCGCCGTGGTGCATTCGCTGGATGTGCCGCTGCTCGGGCTGAACTGCGCCACCGGCCCGCAGGAGATGGCCGAGCATGTGCGCTGGCTCAGCCAGAACTGGCCGGGCCTGCTGTCGGTGCAGCCCAATGCCGGCCTGCCCGAGCTGGTGGACGGCCAGACCCACTACCCGCTGGGCGCCGAGGAGATGGCCACCTGGATGGAGCGCTTCGTCACCGAGGACGGCTTCAACCTGATCGGCGGCTGCTGCGGCACCTCCATTCCCCACATCGCGGGCATGGATGCGATGCTGCGCCGGCTGGGCGGCGCGGAAGCGCGGCCGGCCCCGGTGCGCCGCAAGCACCATTGGGTGCCCTCGGTCGCGTCGCTCTACGCGGCCGTGTCGCTGCGCCAGGAGAACGCCTATTTCTCGATCGGCGAGCGCTGCAACGCCAATGGCTCCAAGGCCTGGCGCGAGCGGCAGGCGCAGCATGACTGGGACGGCTGCCTGGCCATCGGGCGCGAGCAGGTGGCCGAGGGCTCGAACAGCCTCGACATCTGCACCGCCTTCGTCGGCCGCGACGAGATGTTCGAGATGAGCGAGGTGGTGAAGCGCTTCACCGCCAGCGTGAACTCGCCCCTCGTCATCGACAGCACCGAGACGCCGGTGATCGAGGCCGCGCTGAAGCTGCATGGCGGCAAGCCCATCATCAACTCGATCAACTTCGAGGAGGGCGAGGGCGCCGCCCATGACCGCATGGTGCTGGCGAAGAAGTTCGGCGCGGCGGTGATCGCGCTGACCATCGACGAAGTGGGCATGGCCAAGACGGCCGAGGACAAGCTGCGCATCGCCGAGCGCCTGGTGGAGTTCGCCTGCGTGAAGCACGGGCTGCCGCAGTCCGACCTGATGATCGACCCGCTGACCTTCACCATCGCCACCGGCAATGAGGACGACCGCAAGCTGGGGCAGTGGACGCTGGAGGGCATCCGGATGATCCGGGAGAAATTCCCCGACATCCAGATCATCCTGGGCCTGTCCAACATCTCCTTCGGGCTCAACGCCGCGGCGCGGCATGTGCTGAACAGCGTCTTCCTGGACCATGCGGTGAAGGCCGGCATGACGGGCGCCATCGTGCATGTCTCCAAGATCAAGCCGCTGCACGCCATCCCGCCCGAGGAGGTGCAGGTCATGGAGGACCTGATCTTCGACCGCCGCCGCGAGGGCTACGACCCGCTGCAGAAGCTGCTGGAGATGTTCTCCGGCCGGAAGGCGGCGGATGCGGTGGCGAAGCAGAAGGCCGAGACCGTCGAGGGCCGGCTGAAGGACCGCATCGTGGATGGCGACCGCCGCGGCCTGGAGGATGAGCTGGCGGATGCCATGGCCAAGGGGCTGACGCCGCTGGCGATCATCAACGAGATCCTGCTGGACGGGATGAAGGTGGTGGGCGACCTGTTCGGCGCGGGGAAGATGCAGCTTCCCTTCGTGCTGCAATCGGCCGAGACGATGAAGGCCGCGGTCGCCTACCTGGAGCCGCACATGGAGCGCGTGGAGGGCCAGGAGAAGGGCACGATCGTGCTGGGCACGGTGCGCGGCGATGTCCATGACATCGGCAAGAACCTCGTGGACATCATCCTGACCAACAACGGCTACAAGGTGATCAATCTCGGCATCAAGGTGCCGCTGCAGCAGATCGTGGACGCCGCCGTCGAGCACCGCGCCAATGCCATCGGCATGTCGGGGCTGCTGGTGAAGTCCACCGTGGTGATGCGCGAGAACCTGGAGGAGATGTCGCGCCAGGGCGTGGACATCCCGGTGCTGCTGGGCGGTGCGGCGCTGACGCGCAACTATGTCGAGGAGGATTGCGTGAAGGCCTATGCCTGCGGGCGGGTGGTCTATGCGCGCGACGCCTTCGACGGCCTGCACCTGATGGACAAGGTGATGGGCAATGGCTTCGACGACTACCTGGCGGCCATCCAGGCCAAGCGGTCCGGCAAGACCCGCAGCGAGAAGCGCCAGCTGGGCACCGCCGATGCGCGCGGCTTCGCGCCCGTGGATGTGGCCTATGCCCAGACGCGGCGGCGGCGCGAGACCAGGGACCTGCCCGTGCCCACCCCGCCCTTCTGGGGCCCCAAGCTCATGCAGGCCGACCCCAAGGCGCTGGTGCCCTTCATCAATGAGCGCAGCCTGTACCAGTTCCAATGGGGCTTCCGGAAGGCCGGCCGCAGCCTGGAGGACTTCATCGGCTGGGCGAAGCAGGAACTGCGCCCCGTGCTCAAGCGCATGCTGGCGCTGACGCAGGAGCAGGACATCCTCAAGCCGCAGGCCATCTATGGCTATTGGAAATGCGCGGGCCAGGGCAATGACCTGATCCTGTTCGAGCAGGACGGCACGACGGAGGTGGCCCGCTTCAACCTGCCCCGCCAGCCCAAGGACGACGGCGACTGCATCGCGGATTTCGTGCGCGACGTGGACGACGCCGAGCGCGACGTGATCGGCCTGCAGGTGGTGACGGTGGGCCAGAAGGCCTCCGACATGGCGCGCGAGTGGTTCGAGGAGAACCGCTACCAGGACTACCTCTACCTGCACGGGCTGTCGGTGGAGATGGCCGAGGCGCTGGCGGAATATGTCCACAAGCGCATCCGCGCCGAGCTTGGCTTCGCCGGCGAGGATGCGCGCGACATCGAGAAGATGCTCAGCCAGGGATATCGCGGCGGCCGCTACTCCTTCGGCTACCCGGCCTGCCCGAAGCTCGAGGACCAGGAGCCGCTGCTGCGCCTGCTGAAGGCCGAGCGCATCGGCGTGGAGATCAGCGACGAATGGCAGCTCCATCCGGAGCAGAGCACCAGCGCCATCGTGCTGCACCACCCGCGGGCGAAGTACTTCACCGTGTGACGGAGGAACGCGGGGGGCGGTGCCGCCCCCCGCGCGCCTTCAGCGGTAGCCCACCGCCATGCAGAAATAGGCGTAGCTGTCCGCGTTGTTCAGGCATTGGTCGGGCGTGATGCCCGGCGCGCGGAAGTCGGAGCCGTCGGCGTGCATGTAGCCCTGCTCGCCGAAATCGGCGGTGCTGGCGAAACGGTGCGTGGCCTCATGGATGAAGACGCGCACCGCCTGGAAGCGGTTGTTCATGATGTAGTTGCGGGTGACGTGGATGTCGCCCTTGGTGTTGTTCGCCCCGTTGCGGACATAGCCCTCGATGT
>SKWC01000228.1 GCA_007129145.1 Rubritepida sp. | reverse complement strand
TGCCCGCGCGCCTGCGCCCAGCGCCGGTTGCCGTCCATGATGACGGCGACGTGGCGCGGCGCCGCGACGCCAGCGCCCGCGGCCAGGGCGGGCAGCGAGGACATCAGACGGTCTTGATGTCCTTTTCCTTCTCGGCGGTCATGGCGTCCACCTTCTTCACATACTCGTCCGTGAGCTTCTGCACCTCGTCCGACCAGCGCTTGGCGTCGTCCTCGCCGATCTCGGACTTCTTCTTCCAGCCCTGCACCTGCTCCATGCCGTCGCGGCGCACGCCGCGCACCGCCACCTTGGCGCCTTCCGCGTATTTCGAGGCCTGCTTCGCCAGCTCGTTGCGGCGCTGCTCCGTCAGGGGCGGCAGGTGGATGCGGATGTTCTGGCCCTCGGCCTGCGGGTTCAGCCCCAGGCCGCAGTCGCGGATCGCGACCTCAACCGCCTTCACCACGCTGCGGTCCCACACCTGGACCGAGAGCATGGACGGCCCGCCGACCGACACGGTGCCGAGCTGCGCCAGCGGCTGGACGGTTCCATAGGCCTCGACGCGGATCGGCTCGAGCAGGGAGGGCGAGGCGCGGCCGGTGCGCAGCCCGCTGAATTCCTTCTTCAGCGTCTCCAGCGCGCCATCCATGCGGCGCGTCAGATCGTCCTTCAGCTCGTTTAAGTCGGGGGGAGCGCCCGCCATGGCCTGTCCTCGCTGTCAGGGGGTGTCGGTCACGGTGGTGAAGCGGCCGCGGCCCTGCATCACCGCGGTGAAGGCACCCGGTTCATGGATGTTGAAGACGACGATCGGGAGGTGGTTCTCCCGTGCGACGGAGATGGCGGCCGCGTCCATCACCGCGAGATCCCGCGAGAGCATCTCCAGGTAGGTCAGGGTGGTGTAGCGCTGCGCATCCGGGTTCTTGCGTGGGTCAGCGTCATAGACGCCATCCACCTGCGTGCCCTTCAGCAGCGCGTTGCAGCCCATTTCGGCGGCGCGCAGCGCGGCCGCGGTGTCGGTGGTGAAGAAGGGGTTGCCCGTGCCGGCGGCGAAGATGACGACGCGCCCCTTCTCCATGTGGCGGATGGCGCGGCGGCGGATGTAGGGCTCGCAGACCGAGGCCATGGGGATGGCGCTCTGCACCCGGGTGTGCACGCCCACCTGTTCCAGCGCGGACTGCATGCCCAGCGCGTTCATCACGGTCGCCAGCATGCCCATGTAGTCGGCCTGGGCGCGGTCCATGCCGGTGGCCGCCCCCGCGATGCCGCGGAAGATGTTGCCGCCGCCGATGACCAGCGCGACCTGCACGCCAAGCTGCACCACGCCGCCGATGTCCTGGGCGATGGCCTTGAGCGTGGCGGTGTCCAGTCCGTAGTTGCGCTCGCCCATCAGCGCCTCGCCGGACACCTTCAGAAGCACGCGCTTGTAGATCGGCGTCTCGCTCATCGGGGCAGGTGTCCGGTCAAGAGGGGGCGCAGCGGCGGAGAATCTACCAGCGCGGGCCGGGGCGGCAAGCACCCCGGCCCATTTGGGTCGGAGCCGGCAGGCGTCAGAGACCGGCCTGGGCCGCGACCTCGGCGGCGAAGTCGGTCACCTGCTTCTCGATGCCCTCGCCCAGCTGGAAGCGGGCGAAGCCCGTGCAGGCCAGGCCGGCCTTCTGCACCACGGCCTTCACGCGGCTCTCGCCGTCATGCACCCACACCTGCTCCAGCAGGACCACCTCCTCGTAGAACTTGCGGATGCGGCCCTCGACCATCTTCTCGATCACGGCGGGCGGCTTGCCGGAAGCCTGGGCCTGCTCGGTCAGCACCGCCTTCTCGCGCTCGAGCGCGGCGGGGTCCACCGCGGACACGTCCAGCGCATCGGGGCGGGTGGCGGCGATGTGCATGCCCACCTGCCGGCCCAGCGCCTCGGCGGCCTCGGCATCGGGGCCTTCCAGCGCGACCAGCACGCCGATCTTGCCCAGGCCCGGCTTCACCGAATTGTGCACATAGGTCGCCACCGCGCCCTGGCCCACCTTCAGCACGCGGGCGCGGCGGATGGTCATGTTCTCGCCGATGGTGGCGATCAGCTTGGTCAGTTCATCGGCGGTGCTGTGCCCGGCGCCAGGGAAGGGGGCGGACTTCAGCGCCTCCACATCCTCACCAACCGACAGCGCGAGCTTCGCCACCTCGGCCACGAAGGCCTGGAAGGCCTCGTTGCGGGCGACGAAGTCCGTCTCGGCATTCACCTCGACCATGGCGGCCACGCCGGGGGCCGAGGCGACCCCCACCAGACCCTCGGCGGCCACGCG
This sequence comes from Rubritepida sp., assembly GCA_007129145.1. Lineage (GTDB taxonomy): Bacteria > Pseudomonadota > Alphaproteobacteria > Acetobacterales > Acetobacteraceae > Roseococcus. The sequence goes on along the minus strand of SKWC01000228.1, from coordinate 1,328 downwards.
GCCGGACTTCTTGGCCGCTGCCGACAGGCCCTTCTTGCGCAGCCAGTCGATCGCGGCCTCCATGTCGCCGCCGCTTTCGACCAGCGCCTTCTTGCAGTCCATCATGCCCGCGCCGGTCGCGTCGCGCAGGTCCCGCACCATGGTGGCGGTGATTTCGGCCATCGGTATGCTCCAGTTGGCTTGGCGTTGCGCGGGCGGTCAGGCCTGCGCGGGCGGCTGCTGCTCTTCCGCGGCGGGCGCCTCGGCGGCGGCCCCAGGCAGGGCCTCCCCAGGCAGCGGCTCCCCAGGCTGGGTTTCCTCAGGCTGGGCTTCCTCGGCCAGCGCCTCCTCGGGCAGCGGGGCTTCCATGGCGCCCATGTCGGCGCCCGAGGCCTGCAGCTCGGCCGAGATGCCGTCGAACACCGCGCCCGCGATCAGGTCGCAGTAGAGGTTGATCGCGCGGATCGCGTCGTCATTGCCCGGAATGGGGTAGGTCACGCCGACCGGATCGGCGTTGCTGTCCACCACCGCCACCACCGGGATGCCCAGGGTGCGCGCCTCCTCGATGGCCAGCTTTTCCTTCACCACGTCGATCACGAAGATCAGGTCCGGCAGGCCGCCCATCTCGCGGATGCCGCCCAGCGCACGATCAAGCTTCTCCTTGTCGCGGGTCAGCATCAGGATCTCCTTCTTGGTGAGACCCTGGATGTCGCCGGAGAGGCGGCCGTCCAGCTCCTTCAGGCGCTTGATGCTGCCGGTGATGGTCTTCCAGTTGGTGAGCATCCCGCCGAGCCAGCGGTGGTTCACGTAATACTGGCCGCAGCGGGTGGCGGATTCGGCGATGTATTCCGCCGCCGCCTTCTTGGTGCCCACGAACAGCACGCGGCCGCCGCCGGCCACCGTGTCGCGCACCACGCGCAGCGCGCGCTCCAGCATGGGCACGGTCTGCTGCAGGTCCAGGATGTGGACCTGGTTGCGCACCCCGAAGATGTAGGGGGCCATGCGTGGATTCCAGCGCCGCGTGTGGTGGCCGAAATGCACGCCGGCTTCGAGCAGCTGGCGCAGGTTGACCTCGGGCATCGCCATGGCGATTCTCCTTCCGTTCCGTCCGGTTGGGCCTCCGCGGCGCGAACCCCGGGGGACCCCGGGACCGGACCCTGCCTTGCAGGAAGGGTGCGCCGCGTGTGGATTACCGGCGGCATGTTCCGCCGGCGGGCTGGTCATTGCCGAAATCAGCCCGGCGCGCAAGCCTCCAGCGCCGCCACCAGCGCCGCCACGCCATCCTTCACGCCGCCGTCATTGACCACGCGCCGCACATCCAGATGCGCCGGCAGCGGCACCGCGCGCGC
>SKWC01000274.1 GCA_007129145.1 Rubritepida sp. | reverse complement strand
TGCCGCCGCCCAGGAAGAAGGCGTTGGTGCGCGACAGCGACAGCTTGCCCGACAGGCTGGGCTGGAACACCACGCCGCATTCGCGCAGGAAATCCGGCGCGTGCTGGCTGGCGCGGATGGTCATGCGCGCCAGCGCCTCATCCGTGCGGCCGGCGGTGACGCGGTTCAGGTCGTCCCAGTACTCCTCCTCGAGGTAGGAGTCGGTCAGCACCTGCGTGGGCGCGGTGTGCATGGCGCGCAGATTGCGGGTGTGGCGGGAGTTGCCGCCGCGCATCGGCTTGGGCGCGTGCTCGGCCACCACGACGGAGGCGCCCATCTTGCGGGCGGTGATGGCGGCGCACAGCGCGGCATTGCCGCCGCCCACCACCAGCACGTCATAAACGCGTTCGAAATCCATCGGCTGTCTTTATCGCAGCCCCGCCGAACGCGCCACCGCCCCGCCCCCCTCTCAGCGCGAGCAGGCGGCCCCGCCGAGGACGCAGAAGGTCGCGCAATGAGGGTGGTTCAGCGCGATGGGCCGCGATGCCTCGGCCAGCGTGGCACCCATCTCGAAGCGGGCGTCATGCGCGATCAGCGTGCAGGCCAGCACGGCGGGGCGGTCCGCGCCCTTGCGCTTCACCACCATGCGCGAGGAGGCGCACATCAGGCTCTCGGGCGGCTTGCCCAGGATGCCCCAGCAGGCGGTGGTGATCTCGGGCACATCGCGGCCGGCGTCCATCTCGGGGAAGAGCATCAGCGCCACGGGGTCGTGGGCGTCCACCGGGATGCCGTGGCGGGCGAAGAGCGCGGCATAGCCCGCGCGCATCGCCGCCTCGCCGTCATGTGCGAAGCCCACCCGGCCCGCCACATGGATCACGAAACCCTCGCGCGCCAGCCATTCCAGCCCCTCCATGGTGCGGATGAAGCTGCCCGCCCCGCGCTCCAGGTCGTGCAGGGCCGCATCGAAGTGGTCCAGGCTGACGCGGATGGTCAGGCGCTGCGGCCCGTGGCGGTCCAGCAGCGCGCGCAGGGGCGCGGCATGGCGCCGCATCGGCTGCATGGCGTTGGTCAGCACCAGCGCCCGCCAGCCGCGCGAGAGCACGTCGTCCAGCATGGGCACGAGGCCCGGGTTCATGAAGGGCTCGCCGCCGGTGAAGCCGACCTCCTCCAGCGGGTGCGCCGCGGCCTCGTCCAGGAAGCCGCGGACCTCATCGGGGGTGATGTAGACCAGCGCGTCGTTGCGCGGGCTGCTCTCGATGTAGCAGTTCGCGCAGGTGATGTTGCACAGCGTGCCGGTGTTGATCCACAGCGTGCGCAGGCCGGTCAGCGGCACGGAGGCGCGCGTCTCGCCCTTCAGCGTCACATCCGGGTCCTGGAACTTGCGGGGGTCGAGCCGCGGGGCGGCCTGGGTGCGCAGGGACAAGATCGGCTCTCCTCGGCTCAGGACCGGATGGTGGCGGTGTCGTTCAGCGCCCAGTCATATGTGTGCTCGGCCACGCGGCGCACCCCGTCCAGCCGGGCGGCAAGTTCCGGCGCGGCATGCTGGCGCAGATGCGCGATCACCCCCGCGTCATTGCCGCCGAAATCCTCCTGGAACCAGTGGAAGATGGAGCTGACCACCAGCCCGCCATCGGCGCGGAGGGTGGCACCGCGCGGGTGGTTCACGAAGTCGCGCGCGGCCTCGTCCAGCTCCGCCTCCAGCGTCTCGGCCCGCCAGGCGCGCGGGCGCAGGTTGGGGCAGCCGATGGAGGCGCAGTTCACCGCGTAATGCACCCGCGGGTCCTGGAAGGTGGGGCGCATGATCTCATGCTCGATGTCGTCCAGCGACAGCCGCCGCCTCTCGACCGTGACCAGCCGCGTGCGCCAGGGCCCGTTGAACTGCCAGGGGTCGAGGGGCACCCCGGTCGAGCGTATGTCGCGGATGGAGGCCACCGGGTAGCGGCCCAGCACCACCTGCAGGGTCAGCGCGTTGTAGAGGTTCGCCCAATAGGCGAAGGCCTCCGCGCGGGGCATGGCGGAGGGGCGGCGGCGGGCCGCCTCCTCGATCCAGCCCGCCAGCGCGCCCATCTCGGCGGCCGAGGCCTTCCAGGCGCCGTAGTCCACCCGCGCCACGCCATCGGCCGGCAGGACGAGGTGGCGCGCGAACAGCGCGTCCAGGGCGGGTTCGGCGGCCGCGGCAGGGCGCGGCAGCAGGAAGGGCGCGGCCAGCAGGCCGAGATGGCGGCGACGGATCATCGGCATGTCTCCTTGAGCGGCGTTCAGCTCTTGGCGAAGCGGTTCTTGAGGGGAATGGCGGCGAGCGAGAGCGCCGCAAGGCCGAGCAGCCCGGCCAGGATCTCGGGCGAGAGCACGCTGGCGAGGTCGAGGCTGCCGCCCGCGTCCAGGATGTTGCCCAGCCCCGCGCCGGTCAGGCTGAACACCGCCGTGCCGGGGATGATCCCGAAGAAGGTGGTCAGCACATAGACCGGCAGGCGCACGCCCACGAAGGCGGGCACCAGGTTGACCAGGAAGAAGGGGAACAGCGGCACCAGCCGCAGCACCAGCAGGTAGGAGGCGGCGTTGCGGCGGATCGCCTCGGCCAGGCGCTGCGCAGGCGCGCCGAAGCGGTCCAGCGCGTTCGGGCCGAAGATCAGACCGGCGAAGAGGAAGACGCCCGTCGCGCCGATGGTGGCGCCGGTCACCGCCAGCGCGGTGCCCCAGGCGGCGCCGAACAGGAAGCCGCCGGCCAGCGTCAGGATCACCGCCCCGGGCACCGACAGCGCCACCGCCACGGCATAGAGCGCGACATAGCCAAGCCCGGCCAGCAGCGCGTTGTCGGCCACGAAGCCCGACAGCGCGGCGCGGTGGCGGCCCAGCGCATCGAGCGACAGCAGCTCGGCCGCGCCGGAGAAGCGCAGCGCCAGGATCAGCGCGACGGCGGCCAGCGCCAGCCACAGCCTGCGGTCGGTCAGGAAGCGCCTCATGGCAGCAGCCTCTGGATCAGCCCGACCAGGAAGCGGGTGCGGGTGGAGAACAGGGATGGGGTGTAGAAGCCGCCGGCCGCGCGCTTCGAGATCTCGCCCAGGGTCGGGTAGGGCGCGATCATCTGCGCCACCGCGCCGATCCTGAGGCGCTGCTGGATGGCTAGGCCCCACAGCCCGATCAGCTCGCCCGCGCGGGGCCCGACGATGGTCGCGCCCAGGATGCGCCCGCGCGCACCCAGCACCAGCTTGACCAGCCCCTCGGTGGCGCGCTCGGCCTGGGCGCGGTCATTGCCGGACAGGGGCTGCAGCAGCACCTGCACCGGGCCGCCGGCCTTGCGCGCCTCGGCCTCGGTCAGCCCCGCATGGGCCAACTCGGGGTCGGCATAGGTAACCCAGGGCAGGGCGCGGTAGTCCACGGAAGCGGGCAGGCCGAACAGGGCGCGGCGGATCACGATGCCGGCGTGGTAGCCCGCGATATGGGTGAATTGCGGCCCGCCCGCGACATCCCCGATGGCGAAGACGCGGCGGTTGCTGCTGCGCAGCCCGGCGTCCACCGTGATGCCCTGGCGCGTGTGGGCGATACCCGCGACGTCGAGGTCCAGCCCCTCGATGTTCGGGCTGCGCCCCGCCGCCAGCAGCAGATGCGAGCCTTG
>SKWC01000323.1 GCA_007129145.1 Rubritepida sp. | reverse complement strand
GAGATGGCGCGGCTGGACGCGGCGCTGGCCGGGATTGCCTGAGCGAGGCGCCACCTTGCCGCAAGCCGCCCCGCGCGGCACAAGCGGGACACTGGATTTTCGGGGAAACCGCCGCATGACCACCTGGGACAAGTCCAAGCTGCCGAGCCGCCATGTCAGCATCGGCCCCGAGCGCGCGCCGCATCGCAGCTACTACTACGCGATGGGCATGACCAAGGAGCAGATCGCATCGCCGCTGGTCGGCGTCGCCACCTGCTGGAACGAGGCCGCCCCCTGCAACATCGCGCTGAACCGCCAGGCCCAGGCCGCCAAGCGCGGCGTGAGCGACGCGGGTGCGGCGCCGCGCGAATTCACCACCATCACCGTGACCGACGGCATCGCCATGGGGCACCAGGGGATGAAGTCCTCGCTGGTCTCGCGCGATGTGATCGCGGATTCCATCGAACTCACGATGCGCGGGCATTGCTATGACGCGATGGTGGGGCTGGCCGGCTGCGACAAATCGCTGCCCGGCGTGATGATGGCGATGATCCGGCTGAACGTGCCCAGCGTGTTCATGTATGGCGGCTCGATCCGCCCGGGGCACCACCATGGCCGCGACGTGACGGTGCTGGACGTGTTCGAGGCGGTGGGGACGCATGCCGCCGGCAACATGTCCGACGAGGAGCTGGAGGAGCTGGAGCAGCACGCCTGCCCCGGTGCGGGCGCCTGCGGCGGGCAGTTCACCGCGAACACCATGGCCTGCATCAGCGAGGTGATCGGCCTTGCGATCCCCTATTCGGCCGGGGCCCCCGCGCCGGATACGGAGCGCGACGAATACGCCTACAAGTCGGGCCGCGCGGTGGTGGACATGATCCGCAGCCAGCTGCGCCCGCGCGACATCGTGACCCGCAAGGCGCTGGAGAATGCGGCGCGGATCGTGGGGGCCACGGGCGGCTCGACCAACGCCGCGCTGCACCTGCCCGCCATCGCGCATGAGGCCGGCATCGACTTCCCGCTGGAGGAAGTCGCGCGGCTGATGCGCGACACGCCGCACATCGCGGACCTCAAGCCGGGCGGGCGCTATGTGGCGCAGGATGTGCACCGCATCGGCGGCGTGCCGGTCATCATCAAGGCGCTGCTGGAGGCCGGGCTGCTGCACGGCGACTGCATCACCGCCACCGGCCGGACGCTGGAGGAGAACCACAAGGACGTGGTGTTCCCCAAGGACCAGGATGTGGTGCGCCCCGTCTCCAACCCGATCAGCAAGATCGGCGGCGTGGTCAGCCTTTTCGGCAACCTCGCCCCCGATGGCGCCATCGTGAAGATCGCGGGCATGGAGAAGCTGCGCTTCGAGGGCACGGCGCTGTGCTTCGACTGCGAGGAGGACGCCTTCGCCGCCGTGGATGCGCGCGCCTACAAGCCTGGCGATGTGATCGTCATCCGCTATGAGGGCCCCCGCGGCGGCCCGGGCATGCGCGAGATGCTGTCCACCACCAGCGCGATCTACGGCCAGGGCATGGGCGACAAGGTGGCGCTGATCACCGATGGGCGCTTCTCGGGCGCGACGCGCGGCTTCTGCATCGGCCATGTCGGGCCGGAGGCGGCGGTGGGCGGGCCGATCGGCCTGCTGAAGAACGGCGACAAGATCATCATCGACGCCGAGGCCGGCACCATCGAGGTTGCGCTGTCCGAGGAGGAGCTGGCGAAGCGCCGCGCCGAATGGCAGCCGCGCGGTCACAACTTCAACTCCGGAACCTTGTGGAAATACGCCCAGATCGTGGGGCCCGCGCGCTACGGCGCGGTCACGCATCCCGGCGCCAAGGCGGAAACCCACGTCTACGCCGACATCTGACAGGGTTTCGTTAAGCAGCCCGGGCGCAGTTTCCATGTCATTGGACATGGAGCCTGCGCCCGATGCACGCCCAGACGGCAGAAAACCTGCCTGATTCAGACGCCGCGGCGGAAAACCCGCGCGGTCCGAAATTCAGCCATGTGGCGGACCGCTTCGCCACCTGGGGGCTGAATACCCCCCATCTGCGCGACGAGGCCTTCATCGCCGCCTGGCGCGCCTCCTCGGTGCCCGTCATCCCGCTGGTACAGCACAAGACGCCCGAGGTGCTGCGGATCGAGTGGAAGGCCTATGTGTGCTGCTGGGCGGCGCGGCAGGCGCTGCTGGTCGGCGGCGATTTCGTCGAATGCGGGGTGAACTACGGCCTGCTCTCGCGCACGGTGGCCAGCTACATCGGCCTCGCCGCGCGGCCGGACCGGCGCTTCTTCCTCTACGACACCTTCGCCGGCATCCCCGCCGAGCAGATGTCCGCGCGCGAGGCGCAGGGGCTGGGCAGCTGGCACAACCGCAACAACTACACCGACGACGTCTTCGCCATCGCGCAGCACCGCTTCGCGCCCTTTCCCAATGCGGTGCTGGTGCGCGGCCGGGTGCCCGACACGCTGCATGAGCAGGCGCCCGAGCGCGTGGCCTTCCTGCACATCGACATGAACATCACCCTGCCCGAGATCGCGGCGGCGGAATTCTTCTGGGAGCGCATGCCGGCAGGCGGGGTGATCGTCCTCGATGACTACGCCTATGCCGGCCATGAGGAGCAGATGCTCGCCTTCCAGGGCTTCGCCGCGGCGCGCGGCGTGCTCGTGCTGCCGCTGCCCACCGGGCAGGGCGTGATCGTGAAGGCCTGAGCGATGGCGCCGCTGGTGGATGTGAACCTGCTGTTCCACAACGCCGAGGCCACGCTGGATGAGGCCATCGCCTCGGTCGTCGCGCAGAGCTGGAGCTGCTGGCGGCTGACCCTGCTGGACGATGGCTCGACCGATGGCGGGCCGCGCATCGCCGCCGCCTGGGCCGCGCGCGATCCGCGCATCCGCCTCAAGCGCCACCGTGCCAACCAGGGGATCGTGGGCGCCTATCGCCGCGCCTTCGCCGAGGGCGACGCCGATTTCGTCATGCCCAAGAGCGCCGACGACCTGCTGGCGCCGCGCTTCATGGAGGCGCTGATGGGCGTGCTGCTGGCCGATCCCGAGGTGGTGCTGTGCCACGCGGGGGCGGTCAACATCGACGATGCGGGCGCGGTGACGGGCGAGGTGCCGGAGTTCAGCCGCCTCGACACGCCCGGCGGCGGGCCGCTGCACCGGGCGCTGCATGTGATGCGCGGCTACACCCTCTCGCCCGCCTTCTGGGGCATCTATCGGCGCAGCGCCCTGGACCTCGCCCTGCCGCCGCAGCCCTGCGGCGGCTGGGACCACGCCTTCCTGGCCGAGATCGCGCTCTACGGCCACATCCGCCATGTGCCGGATGCGCTGTTCATGCGCCGCGGCGGCCCCGCGCCGCTCACGCGGCTGGCGCGGAACGCGTCGCTGGCCTGGTCGCGCGCCCGGTCGGAGGCCGACATCTTCGCCGATCCCGGGGCGCTCGCGCCCACCGCGACCTGCCTGCGCGCGCATCTCGACGTCTTCGATCCGCATTCCGTGGACGTTCAGGTGGATCAGAAGGTCGTTACAGAAACCGTATCGATCGTACAACCGGTCGAGATCGATACTCTCGAGCGTCTGGCGAGAGATTGCGGTATATCCGTTCTGTGGATCGTTCATCCGCCAGTAACCGCT
>SKWC01000229.1 GCA_007129145.1 Rubritepida sp. | reverse complement strand
GATCGCCGCGGCGGGGATGCTGCCGCGGCGCGATGAACAGGCTTCTAAGCCGATGTGGTGAGGAACGTCTCGGTCTCGAGGCGACCTGCCGTCGCGCCGTCGCGCGCGCGCAGCGCGCCCGCGGCATTGGCGAAGGCCAGCGCCTGCTCAACCGGGCGGCCCTCCGCGATGGCCAGCGCATAGGCGCCGTGGAACACGTCGCCCGCGCCGGTGGTGTTGGTGGCCAGGATGGGCAGGGCGAGGATCTCGCGCGGGGTGGGGTCGGCGCGGGTCAACCACAGCACGCCCTTCTCGCCGCGGGTGACGGCGGCGACCTCGGTCACCCCCTCCTGCACGGCGCGGCGCAGCGCCTCGGCCGGGCGCGCGCCGGGGGCGTAGTTGGTCAGCCCCGGCACCGAGAACACGGCATGGCGCGCGCGCGGCACGAGGTCAAGCAGCAGGCGCGTCTCGCTGCGTTCGCCATCCAGCACGCCGGGCACGCCGCGCGCCTCGGCCGCCACCAGCGCGGCCATCGCGCCCTCCGCCCAGCGCGGATCGCACAGCAGGGCTTGCGCCTGGTCCAGCAGCGAGAGCGGCAGCCAGTCATGCTCCACCCCCAGCGCATCGCCGCGGTAGCCGAGGATGGCGCGTTCCCCCACCGGGTCCACCAGCACGGCCGAGACGGGGCTGACGCCGCCCGGGATCATGCGCAGCGCCGCCGTGTCCACGCCTTCGCTGGCCAGGCTCGCGCGCAGCATGGTGCCGTTCGCGTCATCGCCCAGCCGCCCCCAGAAGGCGGCGCGCCCGCCCAGGCGCCGCACCGCGATGGCGGCATTGGCGGCCATGCCGCCAGCGGTCAGCGCATAGGCGCGCGCCCGCGCCTTCGCCGGGGGCTGCGGCACGTCGTCCACGCGGAAAACATGGTCCGCCACGGCATTGCCAAGGCAGATCACGAGCGGCGCGTTGGGGGTGGGGCGATCAGGACCATCCATCGCCCCCATGAGGCAACATGCGGGCCGCGCCGCGCAAGCCTCCAATTATTGACGGGTTGTTGCCATGTGATGCGAAGCGCATCCTTCCCCTCACGAAGATCGGGAGGAAGGCGATGCGCTTCGCGGGCAGGGTGGCGGTGGTGACGGGGGCGGCGCATGGGCTGGGCCTCGATGCGGCGCGGGGCTTCGCGCGCGAGGGCGCGCATGTGCTGCTGGTGGACCGCGACCCCGCCGGCGCGCAAGCCGCGGCGGAACTCCGCGCGGAGGGCCATGACGCCCGCTTCCATTCCGCCGACGTGACCGACGCCGCCCAGGTCGCGGCCTATGTCGCCGCCGCGCTGGAGGCCTGGGGCGCGATCCACTGTTTCTTCAACAATGCCGGCATCGAGGGCCATGTCCGCCCCCTGGTCGAGCAGGAGGATGCGGTCTTCGACGCGGTGATGGCGGTCAATGTCCGCGGCGTCTATCTCGGCCTCAAGCATGTGCTGCCGGTCATGCTGGCGCAGGGCGCGGGGGCGGTGGTGAACACCGCCTCCACCGCCGCCCTCGGCGGTTCGGCGGGCATCGCCCCCTATGTCGCCTCGAAGCACGCCGTGCTGGGGCTTACGCGCTCGGTCGCGGGCGAGGTCGCGCGCCAGGGGGTGCGGGTGAACGCCGTCTGCCCGGGGCCGGCGGCGACGCGCATGATCGCCTCGCTGGAGGAGCAGGCGGCGGCGCGCGGGATCAATGACGCGCCCGACCGCTACCGCAACGCCATCCCGATGGGCCGCTACGTCACCCCCGATGAGGTGACCGCCACCGTGCTGTTCCTGTGCTCGGACGCGGCATCGGGCATCACGGGGGCGCATCTGCAGGTGGATGGCGGGCGCACCGCCTGCCCGGGCGGCAGCGCCCTGCGCTGAGGCCGCGCGCCTATTCGGCCGCCGCCGCCTGCGCGCCGTCCATCGCGAAGCCGGTGTAGCCGGCCTGCGCGATGGCATCGCACTTCATCCGGAAACGGCCGACCCCGCCCACATAGGGCATGAAGACCTGCGGCTTGCCGGCCACATTGGCGCCCATGTACCAGGAGTTCGCGCGCGGATAGAGCGTGCCGGCCGCGATCGCGTTCACATGCGCGACCCAGCCCTCCTGCGCCTCCGCCGTCGCCTCGACCCGTGCCGCGCCGCGCCCGCCCATCTCGGCCAGCAGCCCCGCGATGAAATCCACATGCTGCTCGATCGAGACGATCATGTTGGACAGCACCGAGGGGCTGCCCGGGCCGGTGATCATGAACAGGTTGGGGAAGCCCGCCACCATCAGCCCGAGATAGGCGCGCGGCCCCTCGGCCCAGATGTCGCGCAGCCGGAGGCCGCCCGGCCCCTCGATCTCCATGGCCAGGATGGTCCCGGTCATGGCGTCGAAGCCGGTGGCGCAGACCAGGTCGTCCAGCGCGATCTCCTCCGCGCTGGTGCGGATGCCGGTGGCCGTCACCGTCTCGATGGGCGTGCGGCGCAGGTCCACCAGGCGCACATGCGGCAGGTTGAAGGTCTCGTAGTAGCGCGTGTCCACGCAGAGCCGCTTGGTGCCGATGGGGTGGTTGTCGGGCAGCAGCATCTCGGCCACGGCGGGGTCGCGCACCAATTCGCGGATCTTGCGGCGGACGAAATCGGCGGCGGTGTCATTCGCCTGCTGGCTGATCAGCAGGTCGGAGAAGGCGGCCAGGAAGGCGGTGCTGCCGGCCTGCCAGCGGCGTTCGTACTCCGCCTCGCGCGTGGCCTCGTCCACCTCCAGCGCCGAGCGCGGGTTCACCTCCAGCAGCACGCCGGTGCGCATGGCGCGCGCCGCGGCGCGGCGGTTGGCGTAGTCGCGCTTCCAGCCGGCCTCATAGTCCGGGTCCATGGGCGCGTTGCGCGAGGGCACCGAGAAATTGGGCGTGCGCTGGAACACCACCACCTGCGTTGCCTGTTCGGCGATGGCGGGCACGGCCTGGATGGCCGAGCTTCCCGTGCCGATCACGCCGACGCGCCGGCCGGTGAAATCCACCGCCTCATGCGGCCATTCGCCGGTGTGGTGGATCGGGCCGGCGAAATCGCCGATGCCCGGGATCTCGGGCAGCTTGGCGCGGGAGAGGCAGCCGGTGGCGAGGATCAGGAAGCGCGCCGCGACGCGCCCGCCACCCTCCGTGTCGACATGCCAGCGCCCGGAGGCCGCATCGAAGCGGGCGGCGGCCACGCGGGTGTTGAAGGTGATGGAGCGGCGCAGATCGAGGCGTTCGGCCACATGGCGGGCGTAGTCCAGGATCTCGCCCTGGCTGGCGAAACGCTCGGACCAGCGCCATTCCTGCTGCAATCCGGGGTCGAAGCCATAGGAATACTGCATGCTCTCCACGTCGCAGCGCGCGCCGGGATAGCGGTTCCAGTACCAGGTGCCGCCGACATCCCCGCCGGCCTCGACGCCATGCGCCGCGATGCTCAGGCCGCGCAGGCGGTGCAGCATGTAAAGGCCGGCGAAGCCTGCGCCGATGACGAGGGCCTCGGTCTCGGCGGGCAGGGGGGTGGCGGCGGTGCTCATGGGGCGGGAGTGCAGCGCGTTGCGGTGGCCGCCGTCAACCAAGTGAGGGTTTCAACCAAGCGCCGCGGCCTCGCGCAGCACCGCCTCGGCCTGGGCGGTG
>SKWC01000149.1 GCA_007129145.1 Rubritepida sp. | reverse complement strand
GGCCGAGGGCTTCGTCGCGGCGCTGGCCGGCTTCGTCGCGGTGCGGGTCGCCGCCACGCGCCTGCTGGGCCGCGAAGCGCCGGGAGATGCCGCGTGGAGATAAGCCCCGACGCCTGGGTGCTGTACGAATGGATGGGCCTGCGGCTCAACGCCACGATCTTGTTCACCTGGGTCGTGATGGCGCTTCTGGTGCTCGGCTCCTGGGCGATCACCGCCCGGCTGAGCGAGGCGGAGGCCGTCTCGCGCTGGCAGGCGCTGCTGGAGGTGATCGTCACCGCCATCCGCGACCAGATCGCGGAGGTGGGCGGCGGGGAGGCCGGCCGCTACCTGCCCTTCATCGGCACGCTGTTCCTCTTCATCGCCACCGCCAACATCCTGGCGCTGGTGCCGGGCTTCCAGCCGCCCACCGGCTCGCTCTCGACCACGGCGGCGCTCGCGATCTGCGTGCTGATCGCGGTGCCGCTGTTCTCGATCGGCGAGCGCGGCATCGGCGGCTATCTGCGCGCCTACCTGCGGCCCACGCCGCTGATGCTGCCCTTCAACATCGTGGGCGAGATCTCGCGCACCATCGCCCTTGCCGTGCGGCTCTACGGCAACGTCATGAGCGGGACGGTGATCGTGGGCATCCTGATCAGCGTCGCCCCTTTCTTCTTCCCGGTCCTCATGCAGCTGCTCGGGCTGCTTACGGGCCTGATCCAGGCCTACATCTTCGCCATCCTCGCGATGGTCTACATCGGCTCCGCCAGCCGGAACCGCAGCGCGCCCGACGGCGCGGCCGCGCCCCAGGAAACCGCAGGAACAGGAAACTGAGCATGGACGCAGCGACATGGGTTGCGGTCGCCTCGATCTTCACCGCGGGGCTGACCATCGCCATCGGCTCGATCGGACCGGCGCTGGCCGAGGGCCGCGCCGCGGCGCAGGCGCTGCAGGCGATCGCGCAGCAGCCCGACGCCTCGAACACGATCACGCGGACGCTGTTCGTCAGCCTCGCCATGATCGAATCCACGGCGATCTACTGTTTCGTCGTGTCGATGATCCTGATCTTCGCCAACCCCTTCACGGCCCTCGTCGCCGGGCCCGCGGCGCAGGCCGCGGGAGGGTGATGCCGTGCAGATAGACTGGCTGACGGTCGTCGCCCAGATCGTCAACTTCCTGGTGCTCGTCTGGCTGCTGCAGCGGTTCCTCTACCGTCCCATCATCCGTGCCATGGCGCGGCGGGAGGAGCGGATCGCGACGCGCCTCGCGGAGGCCCAGGCCGCGCGCGAAGCGGCCGAGGCCGATGCGGACCGGGTGCGTGAGCAGCAGGAGGCGCTGGAGGCGAGGCGGGAGGAGATGCTCGGCGAGGCCCGGCGCGAGGTCGCCGCCCTGCGCGCCCGGCTGGAGGCAGACATCGAGGCGGAGATCGAGGCCAAGCGCCGGACCTGGAACGCGCATCTGCAGGACGAGCGCGAGGCGTTCACGGCCCGGCTGCGCCAGCGCGCCGGCCACCAGGTGATCGACATCGTCGGGCGTGTGCTGCGGGACTACGCGGGCAGCGACCTGGGCGGCCAGCTGGCCGCCACCTTCGCGGACCGCCTGGCCGCCCTCGACGCCGGGGAGCGGGACAAGCTCAAGCGCGCGGCGGAGCGCGCGGAGGGCCCGGCCCGCCTGGACAGCGGCATCGCGCTCAAGCCCGGCACGCGCAGCCGGATCACCCGCGCGATCCATGAATGCGTGGGCCGCGAGATCGAGGTCGCGTATCACGAGGACGACGCGCTGATCCTCGGCATCCGGCTGACCATCGGCGAGCAGACGGTCGAATGGTCCGCCGCGCGGTTCCTCCACCGCCTCGAGACGACGCTCGACGAGGTGATCGAGGGCGGTGGCCGCCACCGGCCCAGCCCAGCGCCGGCGACGGGCTGAGGGGGCGCGATGACGCCCGCGGATCTGCACGCAGCGCTCTTTGCCCCGCTCGAGGACGCGCTGCGCCGTGTCGGCCCGGCCCTCGAGGTGGCCGAGATCGCCCATGTCCTGTCGGTCGGCAAGGGCGTCGCGGACGTCGCGGGCTTCACCGACCTGCGCGCCGACGAGCTCCTGACATTCTCCGGCGGCGTGATGGGAATCGCATCGAGCCTCGGTGAGGATCGGGCGGGGGTCATCGTCCTGGGCGATACCGGGCGCCTGCGATCCGGCGACGCGGTGCGGCGCACCGGCCGGGTCGTCGATGTGCCGGTCGGCGCGGGTCTGATCGGCCGGGTGGTGGATGCGCTGGGCCGCCCCCTCGACGGGGAGGCGCGCATCGACGCCGAGGAATTCCTGCCCGTCGAGCGGCCGGCGCCGCCCATCATGCACCGCGCGTCCGTGCAGGTGCCGCTGCAGACCGGGATCAAGGCCGTCGACGCCGCCATTCCGATCGGCCGCGGGCAGCGCGAGCTGATCCTCGGCGACAGGCAGACCGGCAAGACCGCCATCGCGGTGGACGCGATCCTCAACCAGCGCGACAGCGGCGTCCTCTCCATCTACTGCGCCATCGGCCAGCGCGCCTCGGCGGTCGCGCGCGTGATCCAGAGCCTGCGCGAGGCCGGCGCGATGGAGCGCACCATCGTCGTCGTGGCCAGCGGCGAGGATGCGCCGGGGCTGCAATTCGTCGCCCCCTACGCCGCTACCTCCATGGCGGAGCACTTCATGGCCGCCGGGCGCGACGTGCTGATCGTCTATGACGACCTGACCCGCCATGCCCGCGCCTATCGCGAGTTGTCGCTCCTGCTGCGCCGGCCGCCCGGTCGCGAGGCCTATCCCGGCGACATCTTCTACATCCATGCCCGCCTGCTCGAGCGCGCCACCCAGCTGCGCGCGGAATACGGCGGCGGGTCGCTGACCGCCCTGCCGGTGGTCGAGACGCAGGCCCAGAACATCTCCGCCTACATACCGACCAACCTGATCTCGATCACCGACGGCCAGATCTATCTCTCGCCCCGATTGTTCGAGAAGGGGCACCTGCCGGCCATCGACATCGGCACCTCGGTCAGCCGCGTGGGCGGCAAGGTGCAGCTGCCCGCCTTCCGCGCCGTCGCGGGCAATCTGCGGCTGATGTACGCGCAGTTCGAGGAGTTGGAGACCTTCGCCCGCTTCGGCACCCAGCTCGATGCGGAGACGCGGCGCAAGCTGACCCGCGGCCTGCGGGTTCGCGAGATTCTGAAGCAGCGCGAGCACGATCATGCGCTGGTGCCCGAGCAGATCGCCGCCCTGCTCGCGGCGACCGAGGGCCTGTTCGACGAGATCGAGCCCGACGCCGTGGCCGAGGCCGAGCGCACCGTCCGCGAGGCGGTGCGCAAGCATCTGCCCGATGTCTGCGACCGCATCGCCGAGGGTGCGAAGCTGGGCGAGGAGGACCGCGCGGCGCTGATCGGCACCATGCGCGATGCGCTTTCGGCGGCGCGGGATGGGGCGCCGGAGGGAGAAGGGGCTGAGGCGGGGCAGGGCGATGGACACGCTTGAGAGCCTGTCGAAGGCCCTGGAAACGACGGGCGACATCCAGTCCATCGTCCGCACGATGAAGGCGCTGTCCTCCGTCAGCATCCGGCAATACGAGCGGGCCGAGGCCGCGATGGCGGATTATGCGCGCACCGTGGATCTGGGCCTGGCGGCGCTGCTGGG
>SKWC01000457.1 GCA_007129145.1 Rubritepida sp. | reverse complement strand
GTTGGAGATCGAGTAGTTCATGTTCGCGATGCCGCCCTCGTAGATCAGGTCCACGATCAGCTTCACCTCGTGCAGGCACTCGAAATAGGCCATCTCGGGGGCGTAGCCGGCCTCGACCAGCGTCTCGAAGCCGCCCTTGATGAGCTCGACCAGGCCGCCGCAGAGCACGACTTGCTCGCCGAACAGGTCGGTCTCGCACTCCTCCTTGAAGGAGGTCTCGATCACGCCCGAGCGCCCGCCGCCGATGGCCGAGGCATAGGACAGCGCGATCTCCAGCGCATTGCCCGAGGGGTTCTGCGCCACCGCCACGAGGCAGGGCACGCCGCCGCCCTTCTGGTATTCGGAGCGCACGGTGTGGCCCGGGCCCTTGGGCGCGATCATGAACACGTCGAGGTCGGGCCGCGGGTCGAGCAGGTTGAAATGCACGTTCAGCCCATGCGCGAAGGCGATGGCGGCACCCGGCTTCAGATTGTCGTGCAGGTGGTCGCGGTAGAGGTCGCCCTGGCCCTCGTCGGGGGTCAGGATCATGGTGACATCGGCCCATTTCGCCGCATCGGCGGGGCTCATCACGGTGAAGCCCGCGGCCTCGGCCTTTTTGGCCGAGCCACCCGGGCGCAGGCCGATCACCACATCCTTCACGCCGCTGTCGCGCATGTTCATGGCATGGGCATGGCCCTGGGAGCCGAAGCCGATCACGGCGACCTTCTTCGCCTTGATCAGGTTCACATCGGCATCACGGTCGTAATACACGCGCATCGCTGGCGCTCTCCTGTTGTTGCAGTCCTGTGGTGGGCCCGGTCAGATGCCCATCTGCCGCGTGCCGCGCGCCATGGCAACCGCACCCGTGCGGCACAATTCGACAAGCCCGAGCGGGCGCATCAGCGCGCAGAAGGCGTCGATCTTCTCGGCATTGCCGGTCATCTCGAAGACGAAGCTCTCGGTCGTGGCATCCACCACACGGGCGCGGAAGGCGTCCGCGAGGCGCAGCGCCTCGACCCGGTGCTCGCCGCGGCCCACCACCTTGATCAGCGCGAGTTCGCGCGTCAGATGCGGGCCTTCGAGCGTCAGGTCGGCCACCTTGTGCACCGGCACCAGGCGATCGAGCTGCGCCTTGATCTGCTCGATCACCATCTCGGTGCCCGAGGTGACGACGGTGATGCGCGACAGCCGCCCGTGCTCATCCACCGGGGCGACGGTCAGGCTGTCGATGTTGTAGCCGCGGCCCGAGAACAGGCCGATCACGCGGGCGAGCACGCCCGCCTCATTCTCCACCAGCACGGCGATGGTGGCCGTGCGCGTATCCATGGGTGACATCGGAACTTCCAGGCAGGGAGGAACGGGCGCCCGGCTGCGCGCCACGCGCGCCGGGCGGGAAGGGGATCAGACCAGCACCTTGCCCTCGTCGGTGACGGCGGCGGCGTTCTTCTCCTGGTCGGGGCCGAGGATCATCTCATTGTGCGCCGCACCCGAGGGGATCATCGGGAAGCAGTTCTCGTCCTTGGCGACGCAGATGTCCGCGATGACCGGCCCGGGGTCGGCGATCATGGCGCGGATCACGTCGTCCAGCTGGTCGATCGACGTCGCGCGCATGCCCTTGGCGTGGAAGCTCTCGGCGAGGCGCACGAAGTCGGGCAGGGCGGCCGAGTAGGATTCGCTGTAGCGCCCGCCGTGCAGCAGTTCCTGCCACTGGCGCACCATGCCCATGTATTCATTGTTCAGGATGAACACCTTCACCGGCAGGCGATACTGCGCCAGCGTGCTCATTTCCTGGATGTTCATCAGGATGGAGGCCTCGCCCGCGATGTCGATGCACAGCGCGTCGGGGTGGGCGATCTGCACGCCCATGGCGGCCGGCAGGCCGTAGCCCATGGTGCCGAGCCCGCCCGAGGTCATCCAGCGGTTCGGCTTGTCGAAGCCGAAATACTGCGCCGCCCACATCTGGTGCTGGCCGACCTCGGTCGAGATGAAGGTCTCGCGCCCCAGCTCCTGGGTGATCTCGAACAGGCGCTTCACCGCATGCTGCGGCTTGATGATGGCGCCGGGCGCCATGTCCTGGGTGTAGGCCAGGCACTTGATCCCGCGCCAGGCGTCGATCTGGCGCCACCAGCCGGCCAGCGCCTCGCGCGCCGGCGGCGTCGGGTCCGCCTTCCAGGCCGCGATCAGCGCCTCGAGCACGGCGGCGGCGTCGCCCAGGATGGGCACCTCCACCGGCACGTTCTTGTTGATCGAGGAGGGGTCGATGTCGGCGTGGATCTTGCGGCTGTTCGGGCTGAACTTGTCGAGGCGGCCGGTGATGCGGTCGTCGAAGCGCGCGCCGATGTTCAGCATCACGTCGCACGCATACATGCACATGTTGGCCTCATAGGTGCCGTGCATGCCGAGCATCCCCAGGAACTGGGGGTCGCTCGCGGGGAAGGCGCCCAGGCCCATCAGCGTGTTGGTGCAGGGCATGCCGGTGAGGTGCACGAATTCGCGCAGCAGCTCCGACGCATGCGGGCCCGCGTTGATCACGCCGCCGCCGGTGTAGATGATCGGCTTCTCGGATCGCTTGAGCAGGCGCACGGCTTCCGCGATGCGCTCGGGATCGGGGCGGGTGACCGGGCGGTAGCTGCGGTGCGGCGCGGCAGCCGGCGGCGCCTCGGTGTAGGGTGCCGGCTTGATCAGGATGTCCTTGGGCAGGTCCACCACAACCGGGCCCGGCCGGCCGGACTTCGCCACATAGAAGGCGTCGTGCATCACGCGCGCCAGGTCCTCGCTTCGCTTCACCAGGTAGTTGTGCTTGGTGGCTGGGCGGGTGATGCCGGTGGTGTCGGCCTCCTGGAAGGCGTCATTGCCGATCAGGTGGGTGGGCACCTGGCCGGTGAGGCACACCACCGGGATGCTGTCCATCAGCGCGTCCACGAGGCCGGTCACGGCATTGGTCGCGCCGGGGCCCGAGGTCACCAGCACCACGCCCACCTTGCCGGTGGAGCGCGCATAGCCCTCGGCCGCATGCACCGCCGCCTGCTCGTGGCGCACCAGGATGTGGCGGATGTGGTTCTGCTGGAACAGCGCGTCATAGATCGGCAGGACCGCGCCGCCCGGATAGCCGAAGATGACCTCTACGCCCTGATCCTTCAGCGCACGCAGGATGACCTCGGCGCCGGGGCGGAGGTCCGTGGCGGCGGGGGCGGGGGCGTGGGTGGTCGCGGACATGGTCTCTTCCATCGGTTGAGCATGCCGGGCCTAGACCCCATGCCGCACTGCGTCAACCACCGCCGTGAAGAAAAGAGATCAAATCTGCCCTCTGACTTTCCGAAAATTGCGTCAGAGATGTAATTCTCGCATTGATCCTATGCACTGCCTGCGGGGCCGCCACGCGCTGGTGACGGAACCAGGTCGCCTGCCGGCGCGTGTAGGCAGCCGTGTTGGCGATGGCGCGGCGCGATGCCTCGGCCTCGGTGACCTCGCCGCGCAGCAGCGCCGCGATCTCCGGCACGCCATGCGCGCGCATCGCCGGCAGGCCGGGGTCGAGCCCCTGGGCGAGCAGCGCCGCCACCTCCTCGCGCGCCCCGCCCGCCAGCATTGCCGCCCAGCGCGCCGCGATGGCCGCGCGCAGATCGGCCCGCGGCGGATCGAGCAGGACCATGCGGAAGGCATG
>SKWC01000309.1 GCA_007129145.1 Rubritepida sp. | reverse complement strand
CTTTACGGCATGTGCACCATGCGCCACATGCACGAGTATGGAACCACCAGCGAGCAGTTGGCCTGGATCAAGGTGGCCGCGTCGCACCACGCCCAGCACAACCCCCACGCCATGCTGCGCGAGGTCGTTTCGGTCGATGACGTGCTGGCATCGCCCATGGTCTCGGACCCTTTGCGGCGCTTGGATTGCTGCGTGATCAGCGACGGGGGCGGCGCCCTTGTCGTGACCCGCGAAGAGGTCGCGCGCAGCCTAAACAGGCCCTTGGTCCGCGTCATCGGCGCCGGCGAGGCGGTCAAGCATCAGCGCGGCGGCATGATCGACCTGACATTCTCGGGCGCGGCCTGGTCAGGACAGGCGGCCTTTGAACAGGCCGGGGTGCGACCGGCCGATATCAAATACGCCTCGATCTATGACAGCTTCACCATAACCGTGCTGATGCAGCTCGAGGATCTGGGGTTCTGCCCGAAGGGCGAGGGGGGCCGCTTTGTAAGCGACGGCAATCTGATTGCCGGCATCGGCCGCCTTCCAGTCAACACTGATGGCGGCGGGCTGTGCAACAACCATCCCGCGAATCGGGGCGGGATGACCAAGATCATCGAGGCGGTCCGCCAGTTGCGCGGCGAGGCGCATCCGGCCGTTCAGGTCGGCGATTGCGACCTGGCGCTGGCGCAGGGCACCGGCGGCATGCTGGGCAGCCGTCACGGCAGCGCCACTCTTGTCCTCGAACGCATATGAGCGCAGCCATGAATCAAGGCGATCTGTCGGCAAGCGAGATGCACCCGGAAACCCGGCCCTTTTGGGAGGCCGGGAGGGCAGGGGAGTTCCTGCTGCGCATCTGCCAGGATTGCGGCCGCTTTCACTGGTATCCGAGGGCGATCTGCCCATTTTGCTTCAGTGTCCGGACGGAATGGCGGGCGTCCGGCGGCGAGGGGGTGATCTATGCCTACAGCGTGATGCGCCGGGCCACGCCTCCCTATGCGATCGCCTATGTCACCTTGTCGGAGGGGCCGACAATGATGACCAACATCATCGATTGCGATATTGACCGCCTGTTCATCGGGCAGGCGGTTCGCCTGGCCTTTAAGCCCGCGTCCGACGGCCGCGCGATCCCCTGTTTCCGCCCCGTTTCGACCGACAAGCCGCCGCCCACCACGCGCCGGGGCTGAAGCCGTCCGGGCGGCCAGCCGCCGCCGCGGCAGGCGTCATGCCGGGGCGAAGCGCGCCAGCGCGAAGGCCCCGATATGGGCGATATCGAGACGTAGCCGCATATCGGCATGCAGCGCGTCATGGGGCGCGGCGATATTGGCGATCAGTCGCGGCCCCTCGTCGATCGCGACAAGGGCAACATTATAGGGAAGCCGGTCCCGGAAGGCGGGGTGAAAGGCGATGTGGTAAACAACCCAGCTGATCAGCCTTCCCTGGCCGGCCGAGGGTGTCCAGGCCCAATCGTCCTGCAGGCAGCCGGGGCATTCGGGGCGTGCCGGAAACCAGGTGTTTCCGCATTGCCGGCAGCGCGCGAACATCAGCTGGCCCTGCTTGAGGCCCTCCCAGTAGGGGCGGTTGACGCTGGTGATCTCGGGCTCGGGGATCGCGGCTGTCACGTCACGCTCCCAGGATCAGGCTGGAATGGGTGTGCATCGTACCGCCCTGATTGGTGACGAGGCAGTGTTTCGCGCCGCGCACCTGCGTGGCTGCCGTGCCGCGCATCTGGCGCACGCCCTCCAGGATCAGCTGCATCCCAGGCATCCCGGTCTCGGAGAGCAGCCCGCCAGCGGTATTGACAGGCAGCGCACCCCCGATCTCCAGCGCGCCGTCACGCACGAAGCGGCCGGATTCGCCATGGGCACAAAACCCGTAGGCCTCGAGCGTCGCCAGAACGGTGATGGTGAAGCAATCATAGATCTGCGCGACGTCGATCTGCCGGGTGGAAAGGCCGGCCATGGCGAAGGCATCATGCGCCGCCGCCTCGACCGCCGGCAGGCGGGTCAGGCTGCTGCGTGCCTGCAGGTCCCATGACACCTGCCCGTGGCCGAAACCGAGGATCGGCACCGGCGCCGCCACCCCCATTTCGCGGGCGCGCCGTGCGCTCATCACGACGACGGCGGCGCCGCCGTCGGAAATCAGGCAGCAGTCATCGCGGCGCAGCGGCTCGACCACGAAAGGCGAGGCCATGTATGCATCCAGCGTGAGCGGCGCGCGCAGCTGGGCCTGCGGATTGGCCGCGCCGTTGCGGCGGCAGGCCATGGCGACTGCGGCAAAGGCATCGGGCGCGGTGCCGAACTGATCGACGTGGTTGCGGTGGATCATGGCGTAGCCCGCGGCGGTGGAAAACCAGCCATAGGCCGCATCATTGCCCCGGGGCCGCGCGAAATGCGCGGCACTGCCGGTTTTTGGATTGTCGGCATAGCAGACCAGCGCGATCTCGCATTGTCCGGCCATGATCGCCATGGCGGCGAAGGTCAGCAAGGTGATGTTGGCCGCGCCGCCCTGATCCCAGGCGCCCGCGATCCTGGGCTGCAACCCCAGCGCCTCCGATACCTTCTGGCCATACATGAACTCGCGCGCCGAGCTGGGGGTCTTCACGAAGACCGCATCGACGGCGTCCTTGTCGACCGCCGCATCGGCCAGGGCATGGCGGCAGGCCTCGACATTGAGCGAGACGGTGTCACGATCAGGATGCCGACCATAGCGCGTGTTGCCAATGCCCGCGATGACGATCTCGCCGCGCATCAGATCACCTTGTCGCGTTCCAGCCGGTCAAGCTCTTGCGCGCTAAGTCCCAGCCGGGCGGAAAGAACCGCGCGGCTGTCGCTGCCCAGGGCGTGACTTGGCTGGTAATCCGGCTGCGGATCAGAGCTGAAGCGCAGCGGGCTGGCCGGCACCACCAACTCGCCGTATTCCGGGTGGTCGATGCGCCGCAGCATCCCGCGCGCGAACAGGTGCGGATCGTTCACCACCTCACCCAGCCGACGCACCGGGGCGCTGGGCACCCTTTTGGCCAGAAGCCGCGCGAACAGGTCTTCCTTATCGGACAGGCGCGTAACCGCGGTGATCGCCGCATCGAGCGCATCCATGTTCGCGCAGCGGTCCTTCATGGTCTGAAAACGCGGATCGGCGCCGAGCGCGTCCAGGCCGAGCGCGTCGACAATCGCGCGCCAATGCGTCTCGTTATTGGCGATGATGGCAATATGCCCGTCCCGTGCCTCGTAGACATTGTAGGGGCTGAGCGAGAGCCCGCCATGCCGGTTGCCGGTTCGCTCGGGCGGCGCGGCGCCGGAACCCAGGTCAGTGCCGGAATCGGTGCCGAAATACATGCCCAGATTCGAGGCCAGCGAGGCATAGACTGTATCCATCATCGCCACCTCGACCAGGCGGCCGATGCCCGTGCGCTCGCGTTCGTAGAGCGCCGCTGCGATCGCGCCGAACAGATGCACGCCGCCAAAGAAGTCGCACATGGCGGGGCCGCTCTTGAGCGGCGGGCCGGTCTCGAACCCGGTGGTTCCCATCACTCCGGAAATGGCCTGCACGGTCAGGTCCATCGCCGGGTAGTGGATTATTCGGTATTGGAGTGGTTATCGGTGAGCCAACCGGTATTAGCGCTAAATATTGGACCCGTTCGCATCGGGCTTGGGATTTTGCATTAGGCGCGTCT
>SKWC01000318.1 GCA_007129145.1 Rubritepida sp. | reverse complement strand
GGCACCCGCAGCGTGAGGTTCAGCCAGGCGGGCGGGGCGTTGCGCCCGTCCGGCAGCAGCAGCGAGATGCCGATGGTGCCATGGCCCAGCACGCCGGAGGCGCTCGCGCCCGGCCGCAGCCGCCGCGACAAGGTGGGCGGTGCATCCAGGCGGAACAGCCGGGCGTGATGCGACGGCACCGGCGGCATGCCTGGACGGACCAGCGGCTCGGGATCGAGCCGCGCGCTCACCTCGGCGGGCAGGTCGGCCTCGGCCAGCAGGGCGGCACGGTGCCCGGGCGGGGTGTTCACCAGGCCGCGCCACAGCAGGAACAGCCGGCCCGAGATGTAGCGCGCCTCCGCCGCGCGCTGCAGCTCCACCCGGTCGAAGGCGTGGATGGTCAGGCCCAGCGCCTGCACCGCCATCAGCCCGAGCGCCAGCACCAGCGCGGTGCGCCCCGCGAGGCTGGCGGGCCACAGGCGCGAGAGGGTGCGGCGGCGGGGCGCTTGCGGCGGGGCGGCGCTCACACCCGCTCGACCGGGGTGGCCAGCACATAGCCGCCGCCGCGCACGGTCTTGATGACCGAGGGGTTGCGCCCGTCATCCTCGAGCTTGCGCCGCAGGCGCGAGACGGCGACGTCGATCGCCCGGTCGAAGGGGCCGGGCTGGCGGTTGTGGATGATGTCCATCAGCATGTCGCGCGTCAGCACGCGGTTGGGGCGCTCCAGCATGGTGCTCAGCAGCTCATACTCGCCGCCGGTGAGCGGCACCTCGACGCCATCGGGGTTCACGAGGCGCCGCCGCGACGTCTCCAGCACCCAGCCGGCGAAGCGCAGGGCCTGTTCGGGCGCGGCGGGCGGGGCCTCGCCGCCCTGGGCGCGGCGCAGCACGGCGCGGATGCGCGCCAGCAGCTCGCGCGGGTTGAAGGGCTTGGCCACATAGTCGTCGGCGCCGAGCTCGAGGCCCACGATGCGGTCGGTCTCCTCGCCCATGGCGGTGAGCATCACGATCGGCACCTGGGACTGCCCCCGCAGCCAGCGCGCGAAATCCAGCCCGGATTCGCCGGGCATCATGAGGTCGAGCACCACGAGGCTGTAGTTCGCCATGGGCCACAGGCGGCGCGCCTCGCGCGCGTCGCGCGCCAGGCTCACGCGCAGCCCCTGCTTTTCCAGGAAGCGGCCGAGCAGCTCGCGGATCTCGCGGTCGTCATCCACGACCAGGATGTGCGGACTCGTATCCATGAAAAGCATGTTACAGGAGCTTCGCGTGACCGGGCGTCGCGGATTGTAACCAAGCCTCGCATCTCGACCCCGGGCGGCGGCTTGTGATAGCCATTCCATCCGCGGGGGCGTGCCGGAACGGTAGACGGACTCGACTCAAAATCGAGCGGCCGCAAGGCCATGGGGGTTCGAGTCCCCCCGCCCCTACCAGCACCTCCGCGGCGGCGCTATGGACAGCCCGGCCCGGACGGGCCAAACCCCTCGCGCCGCCAACCAACCTACGGAGTCCGCCGCCATGGCTTCGGCGCCGAGCAACGCCTTCGACACCATCGCCGACATCATCGCCGAGACGGCCAATGTGGACCGCGCGAAGATCACCCACGGGGCGCATGTCATCAATGACCTGGGCATCGACAGCCTGGATTTCCTCGACATCGTCTTCGAGATCGACAAGCGCTTCGGCGTGAAGGTCCCGGTCGAGGCATGGACCGAGCAGGTGAACAGCGGCAAGGCCCCGGCCGAGCAGTTCTTCGTCATGGGCAGCCTGGCGCAGCGCATCGAGGAGCTGGTGGCGGCGAAGCAGGGCTGAGGGCTTGCGCCTCGAAACCTTCGACATGCTGGATGCGGTGCTGGAGCATTCGCCCGCCCATCTTCTGGCCAGCGCCCGCGTGCCCGAGCAGAGCCCGGTCTTCGAGGGGCACTTCCCGGGCTTTCCACTGTTGCCCGGCGTGCTGATGGTCGAAGCCATGGCCCAGGCCGGCGGTTGGCTGGTGGTCATGGCGGGCGGCTTCACCCGCATGGCCGTGCTGGCCAAGGTGAGCGAGGCAAAGATGCGCGGCATGGTCCGCCCCGGTGCGGCGCTGCGCATCCATGCCGAGCTGGTGCACGACGGCTCGGGCTATGCCGTGACGCGCGGCCGGCTGGAGGATGACGGCGGTGCGCGGCTGGCCGATGCCGAGCTCACCCTCAAGACCCTGCCCTTCCCCGACCCTTCGCTGGAGGGGCTGATGCGCGCGCGCGCGGTGCGCCTCGGCCTGCCGGCATGAGCCAGCCCATGGCGGCGGTCATGATCACCGGGGTGGGCCTCGTCTCCTCGCATGGCGAGGGCGAGGCCGCGCACGCGCCCCTGCTGGCGTGCGATGTGCCGCCCGTGCTGGCCACCGCGACCAACACCCCCCACACCATCCACCCGCTGCCCAGGCTTGAACTCGAGCGCTTCATCCCGCGCCGCGAGATGCGCCAGATGGAGCCCTGGCAGCGCATCGGGGTACACGCGGCCGGCCTTGCCATCGAGCAATCGGGGCTGAAGCCCCGCGTGGCCGAGATGGACCTCACCGTGGCCGCCGGCGGCGGCGAGCGCGACGAGGCGCTGGACCTCGCGCTGCTGACCACCCCCCCGGATGCGGCCGCGCTGAACGTGGCGCTGGCGGACGGCATGCGGCCCACCCTGTTCCTGGCGCAGCTGCCCAACCTGCTGGCCGGCTCCATCTCCATCACCCATGGCGTGGCGGGCTCCTCCCGCACCATGATGGGCGAGGAGATCGCGGGCGCCGAGGCGCTGCGCATCGCCCAGCGCCGCATCGCCGAGGGGCGCTCGCTCTCGGCGCTGAGCGGCGCCGCCATGACCAGCGACCGCGCCGAGCTTCTGCTGCTCTATGCGCTCGGCGGACATCTGCACGCGGGCCCCTGGGAGCCCCTGCCCCGGCGGCGCGGCATGGTGCTGGGCAGCGTGGCGGCCTTCATGACGCTCGAACCCGAGGGCGCCAACCCGCACCCGCTGGCGCGGCTGGTGGCGATCGAGACCGACCAGGGCCCGCCCGGCGGTCGCGCGGGGCGGCTTGCGGCGCTGCTGTCGCGCTGCGGCCATGCGGCCGCGGCCGATGCGCTGCTGATCTCCACCGCCTCGGGCGCGCTGGACGCCACGCGCGAGGAGCTGGAGGCGCTGCCCCGCGCGCCCGACCTGTTCGCCGCCGACCTGCTGGGCCACTCGGTCGAGGCCGCCTTCCCCGCCGGCGTGGCGCTGGGCGTGCTGGCCATCCAGGCCGGCCGCGCGCGCCGCGTGCTGGTCACCGGTTGCGGCCAGTGGCGCGGCGAGGCCGTCGCCCTGCTGGAGGCCCCCTGATGCGCATCGCCGTCACCGGCCTCGGCCTGGTCACCGCACTCGGCTGGGGTGCGGAAGCGAGCTGGGCCGCCATCCGCGAGGGGCGCTCGGGCGTGCGCCCGATCACGCGCTTCGACACCGCGGGCATGCGCAGCCGCATCGCCGCCTGCGTGGACCTGCCGGGCGAGCAGCCCGGCATGCCCGTCCCCGCCCCGCGCCGCATCCAGGCCATGGCGCTGGCCGCCTTCGAGGAGGCGCTGGCCCAGGCGGGGCTGGAAACACCCGTGCCGGGCCCGCTGTGCATCGGCCTGCCGCCGATCGAGATGGAATGGCCACAGCGCCTGGCGTTCGGCGCGCCCGACCTC
>SKWC01000359.1 GCA_007129145.1 Rubritepida sp. | reverse complement strand
CGCGCACCAACGCCACCGCATCGGCGCGGCCCTTCGCGGCCTCGCCCACCCCGGCCACGATGCTGGCCTTGCCGGCCTCGGTGGAAACGAGCGCCACCACATCCACGCTGCCGGACTTCAGGATGGCATCCGCCAGCCCCTTGAGGTCGCGCGCGGGCACGTCCTCCATCTCGCGCAGCGCGACCCGCAGGCCGCCCACCACCTCGATCTCGGCGCTGCTGCCGGTGGCGAGCTTCTTGCGCGTCTCCGCGAGGTCGCGCTCCAGCTTGCGGCGCTCCTCCAGCAGGATGGCCAGGCGCGCGGGCAGGTCGGTGGGGGTGACCTTGAGCGCGGACGCGGCCTCGCGCAGCAGACGCGCCTCCTGCTCGACCACCGCCAGCGCGGCCTCGCCGGTCACGGCCTCGATGCGGCGCACGCCCGCGCTGACCGCGCCCTCGGCCACCAGGCGCAGCAGGCCGATGTCGCCGGTGCGGCGCACATGGGTGCCGCCGCACAGCTCGATGGAGTAGTGCCCGCCGCGCCCGGCCGCCGCCTCGTCGCGGCCCATGGCGACGACGCGCACCTCCTCCCCGTACTTCTCGCCGAACAGCGCCATGGCGCCCTCGGCCACGGCGGCGTCGGGCGTCATGAGGCGGGTGGTGACCTCGGCATTCTCGCGGATGCGGGCGTTCACCTCGGCCTCGACCCAGGCGAGGTCATCGGCGCCGATGGGGCTGGGCTGGCTTACGTCGAAGCGCAGGCGCTCGGGCGCCACCAGGCTGCCCTTCTGGGTGACATGGGTGCCCAGGCGCCGGCGCAGCGCCTCATGCAGCAGGTGGGTGGCGCTGTGATGGGCGCGGATGCGGCCGCGGCGGGCGGTGTCCACCTCGGCCACCACCGCCATGCCGACATCCACATCGCCGTGCTCGACCACGCCCAGATGCACGAACAGGTCGCCCAGCTTCTTCTGGGTGTCGCGGATGCGGATCACCGCCCCGCCGGCGCGGATCACGCCCGCATCGCCGACCTGGCCGCCGCTCTCGCCGTAGAAGGGCGTCTGGTTGAGAATGACCGCCACCTCGCGGCCCTGGGTGACGCTGTTCACCGCGGCGCCATCGGCGACGATGGCGCTGATGGTGCCCTCCGCGCGCTCGGTGGTGTAGCCGAGGAACTCGCTCGCGCCGGTCTTTTCCTTCAGGTCGAACCACAGCGCCTCGGTCGCGGCCTCGCCCGAACCGGCCCAGGCGGCGCGGGCGCGGCGCTTCTGCTCGGCCATGGCGGCCTCGAAGCCGGCCACATCCACGGCCCGGCCCTCGGCGCGCAGCGCGTCCTGCGTGAGGTCCAGCGGGAAGCCATAGGTGTCGTAGAGGCGGAAGGCGACATCGCCGGGCAGCGCCTCGCTGGAGCCGAGCTTCGACGTCTCGGCCTCAAGCAGGTGCAGGCCGCGCTCCAGCAGGGAGCGGAAGCGCGTCTCCTCCAGCAGCAGCGTCTCCGTGATCAGGGCGGCGGCGCGCGAGAGTTCCGGATAGGCGGTCGCCATCTGGCGCTCCAGCACCGGGAACAGGCGGTGGAGCAGCGGCGCATCGGCGCCCATCATCTGGGCATGGCGCATGGCGCGGCGCAGGATGCGGCGCAGCACATAGCCGCGGCCTTCGTTGGAGGGCAGCACGCCATCGGCCATCAGGAAGGCGCCGGCGCGCAGGTGGTCGGCCACCACGCGGTGGCTGGCGCGGAAGCGGGCGTCGGGCTCCTGGCCGGTCAGATGCGCGCTTTCCAGGATGATCGCGCGGAAGGTGTCGGTGTCGTAGTTGTCGTGCTTGCCCTGCAGGATGGCGGCGAAGCGCTCCAGACCCATGCCGGTGTCGATCGAGGGGCGGGGCAGCGGGTTGCGCGTGCCCTTCGGCTCCTCGAGGAACTGCATGAACACGAGGTTCCAGATCTCGATGAAGCGGTCGCCATCCTCGTCCGGGCTGCCGGGCGGACCGCCGGGAATGCCCTCGCCATGATCGAAGAAGATCTCGGAGCAGGGGCCGCAGGGGCCGGTGTCGCCCATGCGCCAGAAATTGTCGTCGGTGGCGATGCGGATGATGCGTTCCTCGGGCAGGCCCGCGATCTTGCGCCAGTAATCCGCCGCGTCCTGGTCCTCACTGAAGACGGTGACCAGCAGCTTGTCCTTGGGCAGCCCGAAATCTCGCGTGACCAGGGTCCAGGCGTGGTGGATGGCCTGTTCCTTGAAGTAGTCGCCGAAGGAGAAATTCCCCAACATCTCGAAGAAGGTGTGATGGCGCGCGGTGTAGCCAACGTTGTCCAGGTCGTTGTGCTTGCCGCCCGCGCGCACGCACTTCTGCGCCGTGGTCGCGCGGCTGTAGGGGCGCTTTTCCTGGCCGGTGAAGACGTTCTTGAACTGCACCATGCCGGAATTGGCGAACATCAGCGTCGGATCGTTGCGCGGCACCAGGGGGCTGCTGTCCACGACGCTGTGCCCGTTGCGGGCGAAGTAGCCGAGGAAGGTCGCGCGGATGTCGTTGCTGCTGCTCATGCGCGCTGCCTTAGCGTGGCGCCGGGTGGCGCTCAAGTGAGGCGCCGGACGTCTTCGGCACGCGGCTTGCAGGCTTCGCGGCAGGACCATCGCCCCTGGAGGGTTGGCGGCATGTGGCCGCCCATTTCCTGGGCAGGGAACCGTTGAGGAGAGCTTCATGAAGCGTCGCCACCTGCTTGCCGCCACGGGCGGGCTGCTCGCCACCCCGGCACTCGCCCAGGGCGCCTGGCCGAGCGCCAAGCCCATCCGCTTCATCGCCACCTTTCCCGGCGGCGGCTTCGCCGACACCATGGCGCGGCTGCTGGCCGAGCAGCTGAGCCAGAGCATCGGCCAGGCCGTGGTGGTGGAGAACCGCGCGGGCGCGGCCGGCACGATCGGCGCCGCAGCCGGCGCCCAGGCCGAGCCCGACGGCTACACCCTGGTGCTGAGCCATTCCTCGCCCTTCGGCGTGGCGCCGGGCACCTACCCCAACCTGCCCTACCACCCGGTGGACAGCTTCACCCACATGAGCCTGATGGCCGAAAGCGCGAACCTGCTGATGGTGCGCGCCGACAGCCCGATCCAGACGCTGGCGCAGTATCTCGAGACCGCCCGGCGCCAGCCGCTGCGCTTCGCCCATTCGGGCGTGGGCAGCATGTCGCATCTGATGGGCGAGGTGCTGGTCACCACCGCCAATGTGCCGAACCTGGAGCACGTCCCCTACCGCGGCAGCGCGCCGGGGCTGCAGGACCTGCTGGGCGGGCGCGTTGAATCCATGATGGACCCGATCACCACCAATGTCGGGCTGATCCGCGGCGGGCAGGTGCGGGTGCTGGCCATCTCGACGCCGCAGCGCATCCCTGCCTTCCCCGACATCCCCACCTTCGCCGAGCAGGGCGTGGCGCAGCTGACCAACACCACCTGGGCGGGGCTCAGCGCGCCGGCGGGCCTCGACCCTGCCATCGCCGCGCGGCTGACCGAGGCCGCGGTGGCGGGCATGCGCGCGCCCGTGGTGCAGGAGCGCCTGCTGCAGGTGGCGAACTACTCGCCCGAGCCGCCGGTGACCGGCCAGGCCTATGCGGATTTCATCCGCAGCTTCGCCGAGACCTGGGGCGGCGCGGCGCGCGCGGCGGGCATCGTCGCGGGCTGAGGGCCCGCGGGCCGGGGCCGGG
>SKWC01000226.1 GCA_007129145.1 Rubritepida sp. | reverse complement strand
GCCTGGAATGGTCGCGGGAAGGTGCTGGAACGCTATCTCAAGCAGGGCGATCCCCTGCACGTTGTGGGACGAATGCGCTTTGAGACAGCACCAGATGAAAACGGGGGCCCAGACCGCATCTATCCAAAGCTGGTTGTTGATGATTTCACCTTCATCGGGTCGCGCCGCAATGGGGATAGCAACAACAGCAGCACCACGGCGAAAAGCAGGTGTGCCGCGCGCACGGCGAGGTTGGGGGCAAGCCAGAACGGAGACGCGGCATACAGATGGAACGCGGCCATTGCCATCGCGACGACAAAAATCGCCCTCGCCATGTTGTCCCGAGCGCCGATAAGGCTTTCCCCCATTTTCAACCTCGCTCGCGCAGGTCAGCCGACCTCGGCCTCATCCATGGGGATGCCCTTTTCCTCGAAGAACCGGCGCGCGCCCTCGTGAATCGGCACGATCATGCCCCGACCCACCGTTTCTTCCGAGACATTGCCAAGCAGTGCGTGCACCATCTTGAAATCGTCGAGGTTGCGCCAGATCGACTCGACAATGGCATAGGCGGTGTCTGCGTCGAGATCCTCCGAGGCAAAGATCAGGGTGTTGGTGCCGACCGTGTCGGCCGGCTCGTCCTGCCCGCCGAAAAGCCCTTCGGGCAGGGTCGTGCGGGTATAGCCGCCGCCGTATTCCGACATGAACGTGTCGATCACTTCGGGCGAGAAGGTGAGCGCGCGCATCGGGCGGACGGTTTCGTTCTGCCTGACGGTCGGGTGCGGCCACAGCGACAGCCACATCACTGCGTCCAGCTGACCGTTGCGCAGCGCGTCGTGCGATTCAGCCCAGCTCAGCGGCACAAGCGCACCGCCGCCGGCCTCGATGTCGGCCGTGGTCATGCCGGCCGAGGCCAGCAGGTTCTCGAACGCCAGCCATGATGTCTGCCCGGGCTGGCCCGCGCTCATGCGCTTGCCGCGCAGGTCGTCAATCGTGCGGATATCCGACCGGGCATCGACCCAGATCTGGATCGCACTTTGCATGATGGTCATCAGGCCGCGTGTGCTGGTGATCGGGTTTTCCGGCGTGGCGGGATCGCGCCCATGCCAGGCGTCGTATGCGTTGCTGGCCGAGGTGATGCCGATATGCGATTGGCCTGCGGCCACCCGAAGCAGGTTCGGGCCCGAACCGCCGGGCTGCACGTCGATGATGGCTCGGGGGCTCTCCCGCCCCAGCAGATCGGCCAGCCCGGTTCCGACGATATTGAAAACGCCGCCCGACGGGCCGCCGCCAATCGTGAAGAACTCTGGCAGAAACGCCTGCCCGCGCCCCGGCAACACTGGCAGGGCGGCAGTTGCGCCCAGGAGGGCAAGGGTACTGCGACGCGAGATGAGAGTGGTCATGTGATACCTCCGTTTCGTTGGCCTTGGCTGGATGTCGATGATTAGCCCACAGCTACCTGATTGATACAATCTAAAACATCTTACGTTTACTTCAGTTATCCTGAAGTTATGGCGTGCAGATCCGGTGTTCCCGCATTGGCATCAGGCAGTCGCGTTGCTTTTGGACTGCGCATGGCCTTCTCCGCCCTGCCTGCTTGCCATGGGGCCGAAATTAGCAGCGAATACCCGCAGCCAGTTTGCGCCCAGAATTCCCGCAATCTCTGCCTGCGACATGCCAACCTCGGCCAGCCCCCTTGCGATATTGGAAAAATCCCGGTTGTCACGAAACCAGACCGGTTGTGCAGGGAAGCCGGGATTATCGGCACTGCCCTCTCCGAAATCGGTTTCCTTCGTCCAGCGGCCATTGCGCATCCATGCCACGATACTGTCAGGCTGATCCTGGCAAAGGTCTGACCCGATGGCCAATCGCTCCGGCCCCATCATTTCCGCCGTGCGGGCCACCATTTCGCAGAAGTCCCGCAGGGTGCAATCGCTGCCGCGCGCAAGATGATGCGGATACAGCGAAAGGCCGAGCATTCCGCCGGTTTCGGCAAGCGCGCGCAACACGGCTTCGGACTTGTTGCGCAATGCAGGGTGCCAGGATGACGGGTTCGCATGGGTGATGGCAATCGGGCGGCTGGATGCCTCGATCGCCTCCAGGGTCGAACGTTCGCCTGAATGGCTCATGTCGATCACAAGGCCGACACGGTTCATCTCGGCCACCACGGCGCGGCCCATCCGTGTGAGGCCGGTGTCCCGCGCCTCATAGCATCCGCCGGCCAGCAGGGACTGGTTGTTGTAGGTCAATTGCATGAACCGCAGGCCAAGCGTGTGCAGCACTTCGACAAGCCCGATGTCGTCTTCGATACAGGACGGGTTCTGCGCCCCGAAAAAGATCGCCGTGCGCCCTGTCTCGCGCGCCAGGCGAATGTCATCGGCGGTTCGGCCCTGCATGATAAGGTGCTGAAAATCCTCGAAATACCGGTTCCATCGGCTGATGTTCAACACGGTTTCCCGAAAGGTCTCATGATAGGTGATGGTCACATGCACCGCGTCCACCCCCCCCGCCCGCATCTGCCGGAAGACCTTTTCCGACCAGTTTGCATATTGAAGGCCATCGATGCGGGGAGCCGATATCTGGGCGGCGCTGTTCATTCCTGTCCTCTTTGGCAGCGTCTGGGGATTGCCCAGCCTGCGCAAGCGCTCAGGCTGATGCACGTAAAGACCATAGACGCCGCGACAAACTTCAGGCAATCTTGAAGTTCTAAAGCCTGCTTCAGGAAACCATGAATGCCCATAAAGCTCGAGGCGCTTCGCTGTTTCGTCCATGTCGCGCGATGCGGAAATCTCGCCGGGGCGGCCGATGCCCTTGGGCGCACGCCATCCGCTGTCTCGATGATGCTGTCGCAGCTTGAACAGCACATCGGCGCGCCGCTTTTCGAAAGCGACCGGAAGAATCGCCTGACGCTGCTGGGGCAGATGACGCTCGAAGAGGCCGAGCGCGCGGTCACCACCTACGAACAGAGCGTGGCCGCGATCGAGCGGCATTCGCGCTCGACTGCCGGGACAGTGCGCATTGCAGCGGTTCCCTCGGCGTCGATGACACTGCTGCCAAACGCCATCGCCCAGTTCCGCAGGATGCGGCCGGACGTTCGGCTCGAAATCAGCGACGTCGACAGCGCGGCGGTATTCCGCAAGCTGGAGCTGGATGCCGCCGACATCGGGCTCGCCAGCGGACAGGTGCCGCCGAACCTCGAGGCGACCGAGCTGCTGTCAGATCCACTCGGAATCATTTGCCACGAGAACGGCCCTATCGCGACATTGCAAGGTCCGAAGACATGGGCGGCATTGGCGCTGGAGACGTTCATAGGAAACGGGCTGTGCACGCTCGTCGAAGAGCCCGAGGTGCAGGCCAGGCTGCTTGCTTCGCCGCTGACAGTCCTGAATACCACGACGCTTCTATCGTTTGTACGCGCAGGTCTGGGTGCGACAATCCTCCCTGAACGCGCACTTGTCGCGGATCGGGGCCCGCTGCGCTATGTCCAGCCGACAGGAGCGGTATTCAAGAGAACAGTCCTTCTGGTACAGCAGCGAGACCGGCGCCCCAGCCCCGCGACACATGCATTTCGCGAGGCGCTGATGGCTGTCGCCCGGGCCGATGCCGGCACTTGACTGCCGGTTGCCGTACAATGCCTGACCGTGCCTTTGCGGGGAAGTGATGGCGTCGTTGTTCCGGCAGGCCGCAGCTTCGGTCTGG